>JAGQUE010000148.1 GCA_020438665.1 Nocardioidaceae bacterium
GCCTCGGCCTTGCGCCGCCCCTCGGCCCAGCCGGTGGCATATCCCTGTGCCTGCGCGGCGGCGCGGACGCTGTCGGCCAGGTTGGCGAGGGTGTGCTCGGTGGTCGGGTCGCCGAAGACGGTGCCGTCGCCATAGCGGGTCCAGTCACCGGTCCGCAGCTCACGCTGGTCCAGCGGGCGGGTGCTGCCGGCGGTGCCGTTGCGGATGACCGCGCCGGAGGTGCGCCTACTCGACGAACTCATCGTCGCCGCCCCTCCTGATCATGATCTGGCCCTGCTCCTCGAGCTCGCGGATCGTGCGGATGATGGCCTGCTGAGCCTCCTCGACCTGGGTGAGCCGAACGGTGCCGAGCAGCTCGACCTCCTCGATGAGGTTCTCGGCGGCGCGTGCCGACAGGTTGTTGGTGATCTTGGCGCGCACGTTCTCGGGGACGCCCTTGAGAGCGAGCGCGAGCTGGGCGGTGTCGACGCTCCGGAGGACCAGCTGAACCGAGCGGTCCTCGATCGAGACGATGTCCTCGAACATGAACATCCGGCTCTTGACCTCGTCGGCCAGCGCCGTGTCGAGCGCCTCGAGGCCTTCGACGATCTGCCGCTCGGTGGACCGGTCGGACCGGTTGATGATGTTGACGAGGGGGTCGATGCCGCCGACGCGCGACAGGTCGCTCGGTTGGAGCATCGAGGACAGCTTGCGCTCGAGGGTGCTCTCCACGATGCGCACGATCTCGGGCGCGGTGCGGTCCATCACGGCGATCCGGTGGGCGACCTGGGCTTGGAGGGCGGACGGGAGCCCGCCCAGGAGCAGGGACGCCTTGTCAGCCGTCATGTGGGCCAGCACGAGGGCGATGACCTGCGGGTGCTCGGCGGCGATGAACGAGCGGAGCTGCGCGGGGTCGGCGCGGTGCAGGAACTGGAACGGCATCTGGATCGCCGCGGCGTTGAGGCGCTCGACGATCTCGGAGGCCCGCTCGGGACCCAGGGACTGTTCCAGGAGATTCTTGGCGAAGCCGAGGCCACCCTGCGAGATGTGGGCCCGAGCGACCATCATCTCCTTGAACTCGGTCAGGACGTGCTCGGTCTCGGAGGCGCTGATCGCCTCGAGCCGGGCCACTTCGGCGGTCACAGCCTCGACCTCGGCGTCGGAGAGGTGACCCAGCACGCTGGCGGCCCGCTCCTTGCCGAGCTGGATGAGCAGGATCGCCGCCTTGCGGACGCCTGCCCCGGTGATGGTGGCGGTGGTCATGCCCGGTCCACCAGCCAGCCGCGCAGCAGGTTGGCGACGTCCTCAGGCTGCCGCTCCACCAGGGACGCGAGCTCCTCACGCATCTCGTCGGCGTCGCTGGCCTGCTGTTCCAGGGCGAGCAGCGCGGTGTTCGGCTCGTGCAGCGCGTTGCGGGCCGCGGCCTCCTCGCGCAGCTGCTCGACGACCAGCGTCGTGGCAGCCTGGCGGGCCTTGGCCTTCTTGCGACCGCGCAGCCACATGATGAGCAGGATCAGGGCGGCGACCACGCCGATGCCGATGTTGCGATAGAGCGTCAGCGTCTGGGCCTTCTTGTCGGCCGCGGCGGCCGCGTCGAGCTCCTTCGTGGCCGTCTCGATCGCGGTGCGGTCGAAGGGGACCGCCGACACCATCACGGTGTCGCCGCGGCTGGGCTGGATGCCGACGGCGTTGCTGATCAGGGCGCGGATCTGGTTCGGCGGGACCTGGGTGGCCTGCGAGTCCAAGACGATGCCCACGTGGAGCGAGTTGACGCCGCCCGGCGCGACCTCGCGCTCTTCGACGGTGGTGTCGATGGCGTTGTCGGAGGTCTTGGTGGTCTTGTCGTACTTCGACGCCCCGCCGTTCGCGGTCGTGGTCGGATCCATCTGGCCGTCGGGACCCAGCACGCCACCCACGCCGGCACCGGCCGGACCGGTGTACTTCTCGGTCTGCTCAGACTGCGACAGGGCCAGGCTCTTGGGGTCCTTGCTGTAGGTCGTGGTCTTGGTGACGGCCTTGTCGAAGTTGAGGTCGGCGGTGACGGTGACGGTGGAGTTGCCCGGACCGATGACGCTGTCCAGGGTGGCCTGGATCCGGCTCTGCATGGAGTTCTGGAAGTCCGCGACCGCCTGGGTCCGCGTGCCCGCCATGCCGGCCTCGGTGGCGTCGGGGGTGAGCACCTTGCCCGTGGAGTCCGCCACGGTGACGTCCTCGGGCGACATGCCGTCGATGCTCGACGCGACCAGGTGGACGATCGCCTGGACCTCCTCGGCGGACAGGGTGGTGCCGGCCGGGGTCGCGACCAGCACGGAGGCGGTGGCCGGATCCTGCTGGTCGGAGAAGACCTGCTTGGCGGGGAGTGCCAGGTGGACCACCGCAGTGTCGACGTCGTCGAGGGCCTCGATGGTCTTGGAGAGCTCCCCCTCCATGGCCCGCTTGAAGTTCGTCTGCTCCTGGAACTCGCTGGTGGACAGGCTCTGGTTGTCCAGGAGCGAGTAGCCGGACTCGGAGGAGACCGGGAGGCCGTCGCCGCTCAGCTGGATGCGGGTCGAGTACACCTGGTCCTGGGGAACCATGATCGTGTCGCCTCCGGCGGCGAGCTGATACTTCACGCCCTTGGCGTCCAGCTCCTGCACGATCGCCGATGCATCCTTCGACGAGAGGTTGGAGAACAGCGGCGCATAGTTGGGTGTGGTCACCCACCTGAAGACGAGGAAGGCGGCCAGCAGCAGAGCGCCGGTCCCGATGATCGAGACGACCTTCTGCCCGGGGGTGAAGTCGGTGAACGTCCGCTGGTACCGGGTGATGGTGGTGGTGACTCGTTCCTTCATCAGATCGGCATCCGCATGATCTCGGTGAACGCCTCGACGGCCTTGTTGCGCATCGCGACGGTCAGCTGGGTGGTGACCGCGGCCTCGGTGGCCGCGATGGTGTAGTCGTGGATGGCGGACAGGTCACCGGTGGCGGCCTGCACCGACAGCGCGTCGGCCTTGTCCTGGACACCCTCGAGGTGGTCGATGCCCTTGACGACCAGGTCCCCGAAGGCCTGCCCGTCGGCGGCCTTGGCCGCCGAGGTGGCACTCGTCGGGGCGACGGTCGGGGCGACGTACGGCGTGAAGCCGATGCCTTCGATTCCGCTGACGCTCATCTCACGCACGTCCGATCTGCAGCGCTGAGTTGTAGGTGTCCTGGGCGTTCTTGGTGACCTGGACCGACGCCTGGAAACCGCGCTGGGCCATGATGAGCTGGCTCATCTGGCTGGCGAGGTCGATGTCGGGGGCCCGCACATAGCCGTTGGCGTCGGCGAGCGGGTTGTCAGGGGCGTACTCGAGCCGGCCCTCGGGGTCGCCCTGCGCGATGCCGATGACCTGGACGCCGCCGTCGGTCCGGCTGCCCACGATGGGCGTGGTCGCCTGGTAGGCCGGCCCGGCCGTGCTGCGGATGGTGTTGACGTTCGCGATGTTGGCCGCGAGCGAGTCCAGCCAGGTCTGGTGGGCGCCGAGCGAGGAGCCGGCGATGCGCAGGACGTCGAAGGCGCCCATCACTGACCACCGACCGCGAACTTGACGAGGTTGAACTTGTCGCCGATCGCCCGGGTGAGCACCTGGTAGGTGTACTGGGACTGAACGGCCGCCAGGGTCTCCTTGCGGAGGTCGACGTTGTTGCCGTTGGCGCCGACCGGGGTGTCGGTGGGAGCGCTGGAGACGGTCAGCTCACTCGGGTCGAACTGACCGTCATCCAGCGCAGCGCGGAGGGAGGACTCGAAGTCAACGGACGTGGCCCTGAAGTTGGGCGTGTCGACGTTGGCGATGTTGTCGGCGATGACCCGCTGACGCATGGCGACCCCGTCAAGGGCGGCACTGAGGACCTGCCCGACCGGGTCGAGAGCATCGAGGGACACGAGAGCCTCCGAGAAAGGCGGATGGGCTGCCGGTCCCTCGGCAACTAGTGAGCAATCCGTGCTCACCCTCACTGGTCGGCAGGCCGCCGACCAGTCTGAGGCTTTCTGGAATTCTTTGCTTTTGAGCTGCTCAGCCCGCCCACGGCGGACGAGCCGTCAGATGAGCACGATGGAGAAGCGGCCCGTGCCATAGCCCTGGATGTCGATCTTCATGTCCTCGCGACGGCCGAGCGTGAGCGCCATCATCTGGAGGTGGCCGGGCATCTCGTCCCCCGCCGGGTGGACGGCATAGAGCCGCACGTGGGGGGCGTTGTCGACGTTGAACAGCGAGGTGGCGATGTTGAGCACCTCGTTGATGTTCTCCTTGATGTTGTCCGGGAGCGCGCCGGCCTCGAGCGCGGCGGCGGCACCGCCGGGCGGCACCAGGCCGATGGCGGCGCCGAGGAAGGCCGAGAGCGGCAGGTCGAGCAGCAGCAGTGCACGGATCTCCAGCGAGTCCTCGGTATAGACCGCGATCGTCGCCGGGTGGAGCGGCGAGGGCGCGAACGGGGACGTCGGACCCATGGTGATGTCGCGGTCGAGCATGCCCGTCAGCAGCTCGCGGATCTGCATGGGTGCGGGCAGGTGGATGGTCGGTGCGTTGGCGTTCACGGTGATCCTCCGGTTCGGGAGTATGGCGCGGTTCACCCGGGAACCAGGTGGCGGTGGTCAGGTGCGGATGTCGAGGTACGCCGGGCTGGCCGGCGCGGGGGTGAGGGTCGACCGCGGGGTCGCGGCCTGTCGCTGCTGGAGGTTGTCGTGCAGGGCGGCGGTCAGGGCCGCTTCCAGCCGCTTCTGGCGTTCCAGCACCTCGCGAGCCCGGGACAGCAGCTCCTGGGGGAGCGGGGGCACCTCGGCCGGCGGGGTGAACTGGTCGGGCGGAACCTCGTGGAGCGAGGCCTCGCTGTGGGCGAGGTCGCGTTCGAGCCGATAGAGGATCTCCTCCCACACGACGACGTCGGAGGACCGGGTGGTGGTCATGACGCCGCCAGGGACTGGAGGGCCGCCTCGCGCCAGGTGTCGGCGAGCTGGGTGGCCAGCTCGAGGCACTCGATGCTGGCGGCTGCGTCGCGGTGCACGTTGGCGTGGACGAGCTGGGAGTAGAGGTACTCATAGAGGGAGTCGAGGCCCTGGGCGCCGGCCCACAGGTCGGGTCGCAGGCTGGCTCGCAGCTCGAGCACGATCTCCTGCGCGTGCAGCAAGTGGGAGTGGGCGGCCGGGTGGTCGCCGAGCGTCTGGGCGTCGGCCGCGGTCCGGATGTCGCGCACCAGGCGGTCGCAGAGCATGACCAGCAGCTTGGCCGGGCTCGCGGTCGCGACGGACGCGTCGAGGTAGGCGGCAACTGCGTTGGGCGGGGTCATCACATGCTCCTTCGCTACTTGCTGCTGTTCAGGCTGTCCCAGCCGGGCAGCGAGCTGATCTGGCCGGCGAGCCAGCTGGCCGTGGAGTTGAGCGTGTTCAGCGTCGTCTCCATGTTGGTGAACTGCTGGGTGAGCGCCGTACGACGCAGGTCGAGGCGGTCGGTCCAGTTGTCGATCGAGTCCTGGAGGGTCTTGATCGAGGAGTTGCGGCCGGTGATGGAGGCGGTGATGGTGCCCGTGGTCGAGCTGCTGGCGATGTCGGCGACGGTGGCGAGCCGGTTGGCATAGCCGGCCGTCCCGCTGGCGGTGAACCGGGTGGCCAGGGCGTCGGGGTCGGCCTTGAGGGCCGTAGTGAACTTGTCCTCGTCGAAGGTGAGCTTGCCGTAGCGGTCGGTCTGGATCCCGAGGTCGGCCATGGTGGTGCCGTCGTCGGGGTAGAGCGCGTTGATGAGGCTGCTGCGCAGCTCGCGGAGGCTGCCCTCGTTGGAGAGCGGTCCGGACGTCTTGGTGGTGGCGTTGTAGTTGGTCAGCGTGTCGATCTGGCTGACCAGCGTGTTGATCGCGGTGACCAGGCTCTTGACCTTGGTGGTCGCCGACGAGCTGTCGGCCGCGACCGTGATGGTGCCGGTCTGGCCGATGGCAGCGCTGCTGATCGTGAAGTCCAGGCCGGGCACGACGCCGGTGAACGTGTTGGACGCCGAGTGGATGGTGTCGGCGCCGATGGTCACCGAGGCGTCCACGCCCTGGGTCACGGTGGCGCCGCCGAGGAGATCGGCGCCGGTGGAGTCGGTGAGGGTGAACGCGGCCGCGGCGCCGGTGGCGGTCGCCTGGACGCTCAGCCGGTAGGTGCCGTCGTCAAGCTTGACCGTCGAGGCCTGGACTCCGGTGCCGGACGCGTTGAGCGCGGCGGCGAGGCCGGCGAGGGTGCCGTCGGTGGTCAGCGTGGTGGTGGTCGAGCCGACGGTCAGCTTCACGTCGGTGCCGTTGGTGACGACGGTGTCGGTCAGGGCCGCGGTGCTGCCGTAGGTGAGCCGGTGTGCGACCGCGAGCGAGTCGACGGTCATGGTGATCCCGCCCTGGAGGGCCCCCGCGCTCGCGCTGGCGGTCAGCCCGGTGAGGCTGCTGGTGGCCGAGAAGACCTTCCAGCTGGAGGCCTTGGCCAGCTCCTTGGCCTGCGTGGCCAGGGCGGCGACCTGGGTGTTGAGGGACTGGAGCGTCGCGACCTGCGACTGCTCGGAGGTGAGTCGGGACTTGAGGCGGGTCTGGGGTACCGCCTCGAGAGTCATCAGCTGGTCGATGATCGTGGCGGTGTCAAGACCGCTGGAGAGACCGCTGATGCTGCTTGTCGCCGATGCCATCTCTTCCTCCTCGTCGACCTCGTTCTCGTGCTGGGTTCTGGTCCTGGGTTTCAGACCATGGGTGCCGACGGTGGGTGTGGGCCGGCCGGGTGGACGCCTCGCGCCATTGTGACGTCCTCCCGGCCGGCCTGAGCTGGTCCTGACCCGGGTCGGCACCTCGGGTCCCGTCGCCCTCACCGGGCGGCGGTCGGATCAGCGGTCTTGGTCAGCCCTTCAGCAGGGACAGCACGCTCTGCGGGGCCGAGTTGGCCTGTGCGAGCATCGCGGTGCCGGCCTGCGAGAGGATCTGGCTGCGGGTGTAGCTCATCATCTCCTGAGCCATGTCCGTGTCACGGATCCGGCTCTCCGACGCGGACAGGTTCTCGACCGCGACGTTGAGGTTGTTGATGGTGTGCTCGAACCGGTTCTGCACAGCACCGAGGTTCGCGCGAGCGGTCGAGATCGACGTGATCTGGGTGTCGATGGCGTCGATCGCCGAGCGGGCCTCAGCGGCCGTGTTGAAGGAGATACCGCCCGCGACAGCAGCGCCGGCAGCGCCGCCGGTACCCGGAGCCGTGGTGGCCAGGGTGCCGCCGTTGGTCGCCTGGACCACCAGCTCGTTGCTGTCGTTGACCGAGGCCTTGAAGTTGGCCGCGAACGCCGAGTCGCCGTTGAGCTTGTCAGCAACGCCCTGGACGCTGGTCAGGGAGCCCGCGGCACCCATGTCGACGGTCACGGAGGACACGACGCCGGTGGTGCTGAAGGTCCAGTTGCCGGTCACGGCGGTGGGGGTGACAACGGCGTACTCGTTGCCGCCACCAGCGGTGAGGGCGGTCGCGACGCCGGCCACGTTGGCGGTGTCGAAGTTGAAGGAGATCACGTTGTCAGCGGAGGCGGAGCCCGCGCCGACCTGGAAGTCCTTCGAGTGGGCCGTGCCGTCGAGCAGCTTGGTCCCGTTGAAGTTCGTCGACCCGGCGATACGGGTCAGCTCGCCCTGGAGCTGCGAAACCTCAGTGCCGATGGCCGCGCGGGCCTGGGCGCTGTTGGTGTCGTTGGCTGCCTGCACGGACAGGTCGCGCATGCGCTGCAGGATCGAGTGAACCTCGGTGAGAGCACCTTCCGCGGTCTGGACGACCGAGATGCCGTCCTGAGCGTTGCGCACGGCAACCTTCAGGCCGCCGACCTGCGAGCGCAGGCCCTCGGAGATCGCGAGACCGGCCGCGTCGTCGGCAGCCCGGTTGATGCGGAAACCGCTGGACAGCTTCTCCAGCGACTTGGACATCTGGCCCTGGGTGACAGACAGGTTGCGGTAGCTGTTCAGAGCGTCGATGTTCTGGTTGATGCGCAGACCCATGATGGTTCCCTCCTTGGAATCAGGTCTCGTTCCGGAACCCATCCTTGGGCTCTCTGACACCACAGTCGGCGGCAGGGCGAGGGACTTGAGAGGTTTCGGCGCGGGTGTTTCGGTGGACTGCTCGACGGCTGCCGCCGAGCCCGAGCTCGACGGCAGCACGTCGGCACCCGACGTAGTGGGGACGGCCACCCAGCCGGCGGCCGGAGTGGCTGAGACCGGTAGCGCGGAGTCGATCGTGGCGATCACGATCTGCCCTCCGGCTCATGCCGGTGACCTTCAGGCGGTGATGTCCAAAGCCTCGGTCATCGGTCGGCGGCGCGTGATGGTGGCGTGGCGCGCGGCAACGGAGGCGAAGTAGGCCTCCCGCCGACGGTCGGCGGCACCACCCGGGCGGGGGTGCGCCGTGACCTGGTCAGGATCGAAGGCCCGGTTGACGGCGTCGCGCAGCAGCACCATGGCCTCCGCGCGCAGCTGGCTGATCCGAGACTCGGTGACGCCCAGCTCGGCCGCGATCTCGGCCATGGGGCGCTCGTTGAGGAAGTAGTCCTTGACGACGAGGCGCAGCCGCTCGGGCAGCTCCTCCACGGCGGCGAGCAGGTAGCCGAGCTGCTCACGGTGCTCGATCTGGGCGCTGGGGTCGGGCTCGCTGCCGACCAGCAGGTCGTCGAGCATGCCCTCGCGGGCAGCCTGGAGAGAAAGGACGGAGGCGCGGGCGACGTCGGTGTCGTTGGCGACGACCTCGTCGAGCGGGACGCCGAGCGCGGAGGCGACCTCGGCGTTGGACGGCGAGCGGCCCAGCGACGTGGCCAGCCGGGAGCGGGTCTCGTCGAGGTCGCGGGCCCGGCGCCGTACGGAGCGGGAGGCCCAGTCGACCGAGCGCAGCTCGTCGAGGAGCGCGCCGCGGATCCGGGTGGCGGCGTAGCGGGAGAACGGAACGCCTCGCTCGGCGTCGAAGCCCTGGCCGGCCTGGACGAGCGCGGTCATGCCGGCGGAGACGAGGTCGTCACGGTTGACGTGAGACGGGACCCGGCCGAGCATCTCGCGGACCAGGTGCCCGACGAGCGGGATGTTGTCCGTGATGAGCTTGTCGACCTCAGCCTTGGAGCGGCGGTCAGCGAAGGAGGCCGCGGCCCCCAGCTCCTCGCCGTACTCGGAGTCGAGGTCCGAGAGCGAAGCCGATGGCGCGGTCAAGACGATGGTTTCTTGCATCCCCGAGAAAGTCACAACACGAAGGTGCGCCGTTTTACCGACGCTTCGAGGCGAGATTCCCGGTTTCCACCCTGATTGGTCACCCGGACTGGGACCTTGGTCCTAGGGACCGATGACCAGACTGGCTAGATCTCTTCCGTCGAAAGCCCTCAAGTGGCCGCGTCGCTGCCCGATGAGGGGGTGTAAGAACTCGGGTCGACTGCAGAGGTGACCGAAGGGCGGAGTATCGATGGAGAGGCTGTCGCTGATCCTGTGGCGGGAGCGAGACCTGCTGGAGACGTTGCTGTTCAAGCTGGAGGAAGAGCAGCTGCTCCTGGCCCATGGGCGCACCCGCTGGCTCATGCGCGCGACGCAGGAGGTCGAGACGGTGCTGCAGAGCATCCGCGAGACCGAGATCCTGCGGTCCGTGGCGGCCGACGAGGCCGCTGCCGCGATGGGGCTGGGTGCGAGCCCGAGCCTACGCGCCCTCGCCGACGCCGTCGGCGAGCCGTGGCACACCATCCTGGCCGAGCATCGTGACGCGTTCGTCAAGGTCACCCAGGAGATCAGTGCCCTCGCCGACGCCAACCGCGAGCTGGTCACCGCCGGCTACCGCTCGGCGCGCGAGACCCTGCTCAGCCTCGGCGACACCGCGTCCGGCTATGGCCAGGACGGCGCAGCCGTCACCGAGTCCCCGCGCCACCTGCTGGTGGACAGGAGCCTGTGACATGACCGGCACGTTCTCCTCGTTCCAGACCTCGCTGAGCGCGCTGCGCTACAACCAGCTCGTCATGGACGTCGCGAGCGGGAACATCGCGAACGTCGGGACCGACGGCTATGCCCGTCGCCGGGTCACCGCCGAGTCGCTCGGTGCCGCCACCACGCCCGCCATCTGGTCGCGGGCCCAGTGGGAGGGCAACGGCGTGCGGGTTTCCGGCCTGCAGCGGCTCGTCGACCCGATGCTGGACTCCCGGGCCCGCCGTGAGCACGGCCTGCAGTCCTACTTCGACCTCCGCCAGACCGTCCTCGAACGCGTCGAGACCGGCATCGGTGAGCCGGGGGACCAGGGTGTCTCCGCGGCGATGTCGTCCTTCCGCACCAGCTGGCACGACCTGGCCAACGCCCCGTCCTCGACCGCCACCCGCGCCTCGGTCGTCACCGCGGCCGGCACCCTGGTCGACGCGATCAACGCCCAGGCGCGCAATATCTCCACCGAACAGGCCGAGCAGCGGCAGAACCTGCTGAGCACCGTGTCCGAGATCAACACGCTGGCCGGCGACCTCGCCAACGCCAACAAGGCGATCGCGAACGCGAACATGAACGGCAGCGACCCCAACGTGCTGCTCGACCAGCGCGACCAGCTGGCACTGCGGCTCTCCGAGCTCACCGGCGCCGTCGGGACGATCCGCGGCGACGGCGGCATGGACATGACCGTCAACGGCGTCGCCCTCGTCACCGGCCAGAACGCCGGCGCCTTCGAGATCGCCACCGGCGTCACGCCGATCGGCGACGCCGACGGCAACCCGGTCACCTTCCAGATCACCGACACCTCCGGCACGACGGCGGTCACCGGCGGGCTCAAGGGTGAGACCGGTGCGATCACCGACCTGCTCAACGTCACCCTGCCGGACTACCTCGCCGATCTCGGCACCGTCGCATCGTCGCTCGCGGACACGGTCAACGCCCAGCACCAGGCCGGCTATGACAAGGCCGGCACCGCCGGCGTCGCGCTCTTCTCCTACAACGCGGCCGACCCGGCCTCGACGCTGAGCGTGGCGATCACCGATCCCGATCTGCTGGCAGCCTCCTCGTTGCCGGGCGGCGTCGTCGACGGAGGCAACGCCGACGTCCTGGCGGGCCTCACGTCGTTCGAGGGCGACTATCAGCGCGTCGTCTCGACGTTCGGCACCGAGGTCGCCTCCAGCCAGCGCAAGGCGGCCAGCCAGCTGACGTTGACCAACCAGGTCGACGGCTCCCGTGAGCAGCTCTCCGGCGTCAGCATCGACGAGGAGATGGTTTCGATCATGCAGGCCCAGCGTTCCTATGAGGCGGCGTCTCGGGTGATGACCACCCTCGACGACGTCCTCGACACCCTCATCAACCGGACCGGGGTGACGCGCTGATGATCACGCGTGTCACACAGCAGATGATGTCGCAGCGGTCCCTCGACGGCCTGCAGCTCGGGCTCACCCGGCTGGCCAAGATCCAAGAGCACCTGTCGACCGGCAAGATCATCAACCGGGTCTCCGACTCTCCCGCCGACGCCACCGCCGCGATGCGGCTGCGCTCAGCGGTCGCCGTCCAGAAGCAGTACGTCCGCAACGCCGACGACGGCGCCACCTGGCTCGCCCAGGCCGACGTCGCGCTGCAGGACGCCACCGACCTGGTGCGCCGGGCTCGTGAGCTGGGCCTCCAGGGTGCGAGCAGCGGCTCCATGAGCCAGCAGGGCCGTGAGGCGCTGGCCGCCGAGGTCGACCAGCTCCGCCAGGGCCTGATCGCGACGGCGAACACGACCTACCTCGACCGCCCGGTGTTCGGCGGCATCACCGCCGGCACCCAGGCCTATGACGCGACCAGCGGCGCCTACATCGGCGTCAACCAGCCGGTGTTGCGATCGATCGCCGATGGGGTCAAGCTCCGCGTGGACGTCGACGGCCAAGCCACGTTTGCCGCCTCCGGCACTTCCGCCTTCGACGACCTGACGGCCCTGTCCGCCGCGATCCGGGCCAACGACACCACCGCGATGCGCACCCAGGTCGACGCCCTCAAGGGTCATCTCGACGCGATCAGCACGATGCAGTCCGACGTCGGTGCGCGAGCCAAGCGGATCGACCAGGCGACCGTGTCGGCCGGTGACGCCCAGATGGCGCTCAGCACCCGGCTGTCGAACCTCGAGAACACCGACCTCGCCCAGGCGACCGTCGACCTCAACCTGCAGCAGGTCGCCTACCAGTCGGCCCTCGCCGCCACCGCGAGGGTCATGCAGCCCAGCCTGGTGGACTTCCTGCGATGAGCGTGGCGTCCCCGACCTCCCCGGACCGTACCTGCGATGATCTTCCTGCGATGAGTGACCACAGCGAATCTCCCGAACCGGGCGCCCCGCGGCTCGACACGCCGGACGTGCCGGTCATCGAGCTGGTCCAACCGATGCCCGGCTTCGACGACCAGCGCCGGTTCACCCTGGTCAAGCTCGACGACGACGGCATGCTCTGTGCCCTCACCTGCCTCGACTCCGACCTGCGCTTCCTCGTCGTCTCGCCCACGCCGTTCTTCCCGGACTATGTGCCCGAGATCGACGACGACATGGCGCAGCGGCTCGAGCTCATGACGGCCGAGGACGCCCTCGTGCTCCTCGTCCTGACCGCGGGCGAGTCGCTGGCCAGCAGCACCGCCAACCTCATCGCTCCGATCGTCGTCAACCGCAACACCTACCGAGCCGCCCAGGTCGTGCTGGACCACCAGGACCTTCCGCTCGCGGCGCCGCTGGTCGGCTGACCGTGCCCCCGCGGGACCGACTGCGGGGAGGCCTTCGTCGGGGGACGCGGGGCGCGACAAGGGCACCCAGTTCCGGGGCGTTGCCGCCGCGGGTTCGGGGGAGCAGGTAGCGTGCTGTCCGTGCTCGTTCTCAGTCGTCGCGTCGGTGAGGCGATCGTCGTCGGTGGCGACGTGACCATCACCGTGCTCGAGGTGCGCGGTGACATCGTGCGCGTCGGCATCGACGCACCCCGCTCGGTGGCCGTCCACCGGGCCGAGCTGCTGGCCGAGGTGCGCAGCACCAACGAGGCCGCGGCGTCGCCGGCCGAGGCAGCCGTCGCGTCGCTGACCCAGGAGATCCGCAGCCGCCAGTGACCCTCCTCGACCGCGTGTGGTCGTGGGTCAGTCGTTGTCGCCCAGCCGGGCGGCGAGCAGCGCAGCCTGGGTGCGTCTGGTGACCCCCAGCTTGCCGAGGATCGACGTCACGTGGTTCTTGACCGTCTTCTCCGCCAGGCTGAGCTCGTCGCCGATCTGCCGGTTGGTCATGCCCTGGGCGACCAGGGCGAGCACCCTGCGCTCGGACGGGGTCAGGTCGCCCAGGCCGGGGATCTCGGCGACATGTCGGTCATTGCGCTCGGCCATCTTGAGCACCAGGCCCGGGTCGATGAGCGAATGGCCGCTGGCCACGAGCCGGACGGCGTTGACCAGGGCGTCCAGCGAGATCCACTTGAGCACATAGCCGCTGGCGCCGGCCATCGCGGCCGCGAACATCGCGGTGCCGTCGTCGTGGCTGGTCAGCATCAGGCCCTTGATGTGGGGATTGCGTTCGTGGACCTCGCGGAGGACCTCGATGCCGGAGCCATCAGGGAGGCGTACGTCGAGCACGGCAACGTCGGGCCTGGCCGCGAGGATCGCCTCGGCCGCACCCTCGGCGACGTCCCACTGGCCCACGACGGTCAGGTCGGGCTCGCACTCGAGGACGGCACGGACGCCTTCTCGCGTCACGGCGAAGTCGTCGACCAGGAAGACCCGAGTCCCATCCACGGCCTCATTCAAGCAAAGCAGCCGCCCCGGGGTGCGAGAACGGGAGAAGAGGTGGGGGAATAGCCGACGATGACATATGGTTGACCACGACAACCATATTTGTCGAGCTCGCCGACCGCTTGGAAGAAGCCCTCGTGACCGCCGCAGAAACCCGTCCCGCCAGTCCCGCCAGCCCTCCGGGCGGCGGGCACGCCGACCCGATGAGTCACCGCGAGGTGCTCGAGGCCCTCACCGGGCTGCTGCTCGCCATGTTCGTCGCGATGCTGTCCAGCACCGTGGTGACCAACGCCCTGCCACGCATCGTGAGCGACCTCGGCGGCAGCCAGACCGGCTATACCTGGGTCGTCGTCGCCACCCTGCTGGCCATGACCGCGACCACTCCGATCTGGGGCAAGCTGGCCGACCTCGTCAGCAAGAAGGTGCTCGTCCAGAGCGCGCTGGTCATCTATTCGCTCGGGTCGCTGATCGCCGCGTTCGCCCCGTCGATGTCGGTGCTCATCGGTGCGCGCGTGGTCCAGGGCCTCGGTGTCGGCGGCCTCACCGCCCTGGTCCAGGTCGTCATCGCCAGCATGGTGACGCCCCGCGAGCGCGGCCGCTACTCCGGCTATATCGGGGCGGTCTTCGCGCTCGCCACCGTGTCCGGTCCACTCATCGGGGGCCTGCTCGTCGACACCGTCGGCTGGCGGTCCTGCTTCTATGTCGGGCTCCCGGTCGCCGCACTCGCGTTCGTCGTGCTCCAGAAGACGCTGCACCTGCCCGTGGTCAGGCGCGAGGTCCACATCGACGTCCTCGGGGCGACCCTCATCGTCGGCGGGGTCAGCCTGCTGCTCGTGTGGGTCTCGCTGGCCGGCAACCAGTTCGCATGGGCGTCCACCGCCAGCTATGCCCTCGTCGCCGCCGGGGTCGTCGTGCTCGCCCTGGCCGTGCTCGTCGAGGGCCGGTTCGCCCGCGAGCCCGTCATCCCGCTGCGGCTGTTCCGCGACCGCACCACCGCGCTGGCCACTGCGGCGTCGGTGCTGATCGGCGTCGCGATGTTCGGGGCCACGGTCTATCTGAGTCAGTACTTCCAGCTCGCGCGTGGGATGACGCCCACCCACGCTGGGCTGATGTCGATCTGCATGGTCGGCGGGCTGCTGGTGTCGAGTATCGTCTCCGGCCGCGCCATCACGCGGAGCGGGCGGTGGAAGCGGTGGCTGATCGGCGGGATGGTGCTCGTCATTGCCGGCCTCGCCACGCTCGCCACCATCGACGAGAAGACGCCGCTGGTGGTGGTCGGCTCCTTCATGGCCCTGCTCGGCCTCGGGCTCGGCTCGACCATGCAGAACCTCGTGCTGGCCGTCCAGAACAACACCGCCCAGGCCGACATGGGCGCCGCCAGCTCGGTGGTCACCTTCTTCCGCTCCATCGGAGGCTCCGTCGGGGTGTCCGCCCTGGGAGCCGTGCTCAGCCACCGGGTCGCCGCCACCGTCGCCGACGGGCTGGCGGCCATGGGCGTCTCGGCCGGGTCGGCCGGGGAGAGTCATGCGATCCCCGACCTCGCATCGCTGCCGGCGCCGGTCCGCGCGCTGTTCGAGCACGCCTTCGGCGACGCCACCGGGTGGCTGTTCTTGCTGGCGCTGCCGTTCGCGGTCATCGCCTTCGGGTGTCTGCTGTTCATCCACGAGGTGCCGCTGCGCCAGACGATCCTCCACGAGGACGAGCTCGATGCCGTTGTCGCGGCCGAGCTCGGGGTCGACCAGCCCGGGGGCGCCCGATGACCGACCGCGACCTGGAGGCGGCGGTGGAGCGCTCGCGCACGGAGCTCCTCGTCGGCCTCGAGACCGAGGTCGGCGTGCTCATCCGCCGCGTCAAGCGGGTCATCGCCGAGCGCGCCGCCATCGTCCATCCCGAGCTCGCCGCAGCGTCGTACCTCTTGTTGACCTTCCTGGCCGAGCAGGGCCCGGTGCGCGCGTCGGTGCTGGTCGACCGGTTCCACGTCGACAAGGGGGCGATCAGCCGCCAGGTGCAGCACCTCGAGGAGCTCGTCCTCGTCGAGCGCCACCCCGACCCCGAGGACGGCCGGGCGTCGCTGCTGGGCGCCAACGCCGAGGCCCGGCGCCGGCTCGAGGCGGTCACCGCCGAACGGCGCCGCTTCCTCGACGGACGCTTGGGTGACTGGGACGACACCGATCTCGAGGCGTTCGTCGTCGCCCTCGGACGCTACAACCGGGCCCTCGAGGCCCCGTCGGCCGACGGCTGACCCTCGTCGGTCGGGGGCGAACTGCAGGGTTGCGGCCCGAACTCCTGCTGATCTGGACCACACCGCATCCTCCGGGAGGCCCGGTCACCCCTGCCAGAGCCAGACGGCATCGTGGGGAGCGAGGGTGGTCCCGGCCAGCGGACGGCTGGCGACGAGCACCTCGCCGTCGGGGAGGTCGACCGGGCGGGAGCCGCAGTTGACCACGACGACGAGTGCGCCGCGGCGGAACGCGAAGGCCCCGGGAGCAAGGTCGAGCAGCTCCACCTCGGCACCGGCGTCCTCGACATGGCTGCGGCGCACGGCGAGCGCGCGACGATAGAGCTCCAGCGTCGAGCCGGGTTCGCCGGTCTGCGCGGCCACCGTCAGCGACGCCCAGTCGTCGGGTTGCGGCAGCCAGGGCTGGCCGCTCCCCGGCCCGAAGTCGTAGGGCGGCGCGTCGTCGCCCCACGGCATCGGGATCCGGCAGCCGTCGCGACCAGGGACGCCGGACCGGAGCCAGACGGGGTCCTGCCGGTGCTCGGGGGCGACGTCGACCTGGGGCAGGCCGAGCTCCTCGCCCTGGTAGACATAGGCCGACCCGGGCAGGGCCAGCATCGCCAGCATCGCGGCCCGCGCCCGGGCGAGGCCGCGCTCGCCACCGCCATATCGGGTGACCGTCCGCATCACGTCGTGGTTGTTGAGCACCCAGGTGGGTACGGCGCCGACCGGGCGGAGGGCGTCGAAGGTCGAGGTGACGACCTCGGCGAACGAGGCCGCCGACCACGGCGCGACGAGCCACCCGAAGTTGAAAGACTGACTGAGCTCGTCGGCGCGGACATAGCGGGCCATCGACTCGGCGCTCTTGGTCCACGCCTCCGCGACGAGCATCCGCTGGCCGGGATAGCCGGCGAGGATCTGGTGCCAGCGGCGATAGACGTCGTGCACCTCGGGCTGGTCCCACATCGGCTCGTCGACCTCGTGGACGTCATCGAGGCCGCCGTCCTCGGTGAGGGCGGCAGAGCGCGGCTCGTCGGCGGAGCGGACCTGGTCGCGTAGGCCTTCCTCCTTGAACAGCGAGTGGGCCACGTCGATGCGGAAGCCGTCGACGCCCCGGTCGAGCCAGAACCGCAGGATGTCCTCGAAGGCGTCGCCGACCTCGGGGTTGCGCCAGTTGAGGTCGGGCTGTGTCCTGTCGAACAGGTGGAGGTACCACTGCCCGGGGCTGCCGTCGGCCTCGGTCACCCGCTCCCACGCGGTCCCGCCGAACACCGAGAGCCAGTTGTTGGGCGGCTCACCACCGCCCGGCCCGCGACCGTCGCGGAACAGATAGCGGTCGCGCTCGGGACTGCCCGGTCCCGCGGCCAGCGCCGCCTGGAACCAGGCGTGCTCCGACGAGGTGTGGTTGGGGACCAGGTCGACGACCACCCGCAGGTCGAGGTCGTGGGCCTTGGCGATGAGGGTGTCGGCGTCGTTCAGGGTGCCGAACCGAGGGTCGACGTCGGTGTAGTCGGCGACGTCGTAGCCGTGGTCGTGCTGGGGCGAGGTATAGAACGGCGTGATCCAGAGCGCGTCCACGCCGAGGTCGCGCAGATAGGGCAGCCGGGCGGTGATGCCGGGGAGGTCGCCCAGCCCGTCACCGTCGCCGTCGGCGAAGCTGCGGACATAGATCTGATAGAAGACGGCCTGCAGCCACCAGGGGCGGGTCGGGTCGTTGAGGTCGCGCACCGAGCGATCCTACGGGGCGATGGCGAGCCACCCCGCGTCACGGCGCGGGGAACGTGACGTCAGTTGAAGTCGGCGGGGTCGACGGTGAACCACACATGGGATGCCGCCGCCAGGAGTCGCCCGTCGGCGGTATAGAGCCCGCTCGAGGTCAGTGTCTTGCGGCCCTGGGTCGCCAGCCAACGCCCCACGACGACATGGGTCTCGCCGACCCGCGGTGGCGCGTGGACGACGGCCGTCATCCGGCCCAGCACCATCGGCCGTTCGTCGATGTCGCTGGCCCAGCCGCTGACGCAGTCGAGCGCCGCCCAGGTCACGGCGTGCGTGGTGTGCTCGGGGGAGGTGTCGTCGGCCAGGCTGGGGTGGGGCGTCCAGGTCGCCGCGGCGATGGCCGGGTCGGAGCTCACCATGCCGGGGAAGATTCGCAGCCCGTCGCCCTCGGCGCGACCGGTCCCGCAGACGAAGCAGGTCGGGAACGGGTGACCGACCAGGCCGGCGTACGACGCTTCGGCCGCCGCCGCGACCGGCACCGACAGCGCGGCCGGCGGCTCCGGAGCGGCGTCGACCCGACGTCCCTCGGCGACCGTCGCGCCGTCCTGGCTGACGACGGTGACCCCGTCGACCTTCTCGACGGTGAGCGGCACGTCGAGCGGGGGCGGCCGCCGCAGCGTGACCTCGACCGGCGCGACCGGGTCGACCAGGGCGGCCACCGCGCCGGAGGTCCAGCCGCCGTTGCCGGACTGGGCGGGACCTCGGAAGCGTCCCGGGACGACCAGGCTGCTCATCGGCGGATCCTTTCGAAACGGGCCAGGGCCTCGCGGCGCTCGGCAGCGTGGTCGACGACAGGGGCAGGGTAGCCCCCCACCACCCCCGGCTCGTGGGGGTCGGCCGCGTCGGCCAGCTCGGGCACCCACCGTCGGACGTAGGCGCCCTCGGGGTCGAAGTTGCGCCCCTGGGTGGTCGGGTTGAAGACCCGGAAATAGGGGGCCGCGTCCGTCCCCGAGCCCGCGACCCACTGCCAGCCGTGCTGGTTGGACGCCAGGTCGCCGTCGATGAGGTGCTCCATGAAGTGGCGGGCGCCGTGCTGCCACTCCAGGTGGAGGTCCTTGACCAGGAAGCTCGCGACGATCATGCGGACCCGGTTGTGCATCCAGCCCGTGGCCCGGAGCTGGCGCATCCCGGCGTCGACGATGGGGAAGCCGGTCCGGCCCTCCTTCCAGGCGTCGAGCAGCGGCCCGGGCTCGTCGTAGTCCATGGCCGCGAACTCGGGCCGCAGATAGTCGCGCGCGGTGTGGGGGTGGTGGAACAGGACGTCGGCATAGAACTCGCGCCAGGCGAGCTCGGCGCGATAGGCCGCGGCGCCTGTGCTGCGCCGTGTCCCCAGGTCCGCCAGCAGCGTCCGCGGATGGATCTCGCCCCACCGGAGCGCGGGGGACAGGCGTGAGGTGCTGTCGATGTCGGGCCGGTTGCGGTCGTCGGCATAGGCGTCGAGATGCTCGGACGCGAACGTCTCCCACCGCTCCCGGGCCGCCGTCTCACCCACGGGCGGTGGGGTCAGTCCGTCGGGCCAGTCGACCGTCGGGAGGCTCTCGCCGTGGCGCAGGCGGAGCCACTGGCCGGCGGTGGGGGCGGCCACGGGGCCGCGCCAGCCGTGTTCTGCCCAGGCCTTGGAGAACGGTGTGAAGACCCGATAGGGCTCGCCGGACTGGTTGAGCATGCGGCCCGGCGCGACGGCGTACGGCGACCCGGTGCGGACCGTCTCGACCCCGTGCGCCGCCAGCGCCTCCGCCACGGCCAGGTCGCGTCGACGGCCGTAGGGACCGAAGTCGGCCGCGAGGTGCACGCGTTCGGCGCCCACCTCGCGTGCCGCGTCGGCGACGACCCCGACCGGGTCGCCGGAGACGACGGCGAGGCCGCCACCGAGCCTGCGCAGATCGGCATCGAGGGAACGCAACGAGGCGCTGAGGTAGGCGCGCCGGCCGGCTCCCGACGTACGCCACAGCCGCGGATCGACCACGAAGAGCGGCAGCACCGCGCCGTCGCCGAGCGCCGCCAGCAGGGCGGGGTTGTCGCCGAGGCGCAGGTCGCGGCGGAACCACAGGAGCGACGTCATCGCCCCCACTGTGCCACGCGCCCCGGGGGTGTCGTGCCCTGTGAGGTGCGATACGTCACAATGTGCGGGTGAGCGACCTCATCGACACCACTGAGATGTACCTGCGCACCATCTATGAGCTGGTGGAGGAGGGCATCACGCCGCTGCGCGCGCGGATCGCGGAGCGGCTCCACCAGTCCGGGCCGACCGTCTCACAGACGGTGGCGCGGATGGAACGCGACGGGCTGGTGACCGTCGAGGGTGACCGCCATCTCGAGCTGACCGACGAGGGCACTCGCTTGGCCACCCGCGTGATGCGCAAGCACCGGCTCGCCGAGCGGCTGCTGATCGACGTCATCGGCCTGGAGTGGGAGCACGTCCACGCGGAGGCCTGTCGCTGGGAGCACGTGATGTCGGAGGCGGTCGAGAAGCGCCTGCTCGCGATCCTCGACAACCCCTCGGAGTCCCCCTATGGCAACCCGATCCCGGGGCTCGACGAGCTCGGCCACGAGCCGGGCGAGGACTTCATGGAGGGGGTCGAGCCGGTCTCCCGGCTGGCCCGCACCGACGAGGCCATGCTGGTGATCCGCCGGATCGCCGAGGAGCTCCAGAAGGACGAGCGCCTGATGGGCACGCTGCGCAGGGTCGGCGCCGTGCCCGACCGGACCGTGTCGGTGGTCGCGACCGAGGACGGCATCAAGATCGCGTCGGGCGGCGAGTCCGCCGAGATCGACTTCGAGGTCGCCGACCACATCTTCGCCAAGCGCTCCAGCCGCTGACGGCGCCGGCGGGAGATCTCCTCACACGACGGTGACGTCGAAGGCGCCGTACGCCGACAGCACCTCGGCGTAGTGACGCCGCTGCGCGTCGGTGGGCTCGACGAGCGGTAGCGGACTGGGTCTCACGCCGTGGTGGCGGAAGCCGATGACCTTGACGCGCATCCGCGGGTCGACCTCGGCCAGCCACCGACCGGTCGCGGCGACGAGGTCGTCGGCGTCGTTGATGCCCGGCAGCATGAGGAGCCGGACCTCGTGGAGCCGACCGGCCGCCGCCAGCAGGCGGATCGACGCCCGCACCGCGTCGTTGGGCTGACCCGTCATGCGCCGGTGGATGTCCGGGTCGAGGCACTTGAGGTCGACCATGACCCCGTCGGTGACCGGGAGCAGCCGCTCCCACACCTGCGGTGAGCAGTCTCCGTTGGAGTCGATGAAGCAGGTCAGCCCGGCCAGGGCAGGGTCCTGGCGGATCGCGGTGAACAGCTCGGCCACGAAGCCCGGCTGCTGGGTGGCCTCACCCCCGCTGACCGTGACCCCGGAGAGGAACGGCGCTGCGAGCCGGATCCGACCGAGGAGGTCGGCCACCGTGCGGGTGCGCGCCTTGGGGGTCGAGTCATGGGGACACGCCGCGACGCATGCGTCGCCACCGGTGCACAGATCCTCGTCCCAGTGCATCCGGCCGAGATCGACGGTGAGGGCGCCGCTCGGGCAGGCCGGGACGCAGGCGCCGCAGTCGATGCAGGCCTGGATGGTGTAGGGGTTGTGGCAGGCGACGCAGTCGAACGAGCAGCCCTGGAGGAAGACCACGAACCGGTTGCCCGGCCCGTCGACCGGGGAGAACTCGATGGTGTCGGTGACCAGCCCGGTGGCGTCTCCGCCCGGGCCGGTGGCGGTAGGCGTCATGTCTCCGGGGTCGTTCCGGCGGCCAGCTCGCGGGCGGCGACCCGCTTGACGTTGCGCTCGGTGAGGTGGAAGTTGCGCTCGGCGCCGGCGGCGAGGAAGTCGCTGCCGTGGCGGGCGCCGACGCTGTCGATGTCGACGAGGTCGCACTTGCGCACGAGATAGCCGGTGATCCGGATGAACTCGTTGGAGTCGAGGTTGAAGGTGTAGTCGCGCATCCCGACCCGGAACGCGCCCCGGATGATGTCGACCATCGCTCGGGGGTTGCGGACGGCGGTCTCGTCGACGTGGAAGATGTCGCTGATGCCCGACGCGAAGAGGCGGTGGTGGGGCGCGCAGACACTGATGTGCTCGCGCATCCCGGGCTCCTCGCCCACGGGGATGCGGGTGCCCGCCGTGACGTCGTGGTCGAGGTCGATGCCGCTCTGGGAGTGGAGGTAGGCGCGCCCGCCGCCCCCGTCGCAGTAGGGCAGCGGCCGGGTGGCGACGAGCTCGGCGACACGCTCGATGATGCGGTAGCCCGCCTGGTTGGCGGCAGCGTCGCGGCCGTAGCGGGCGTCGAGACCCTCGTGGCCCATCAGCAGGTTGACGGCCTCGGCGAGGCCGAAGACGCCGAACATCGCGGAGAACCGGTCGAGCGAGATGAGCCCCTCGGTCACCAGCCAGCTGTGGTCATAGAACCGCTGCTGCTCCACCAGCGACCGGATCCGGGCCTCCATCAGCTCGGCGGTGAGCTCGACATAGGTCGGGAGCGTGGTGGCCAGGAAGTCGTCGACGCCGCCCTCGTGGCGCAGCGCCACCTCCTTGAGGTTGATCCGCGAGAGCGTGTGGGAGCCGCCGCCGATCTTGAGCGAGTTGTAGCAGCTCACCGAGGCGTAGTCCTCGCCGTGGTCGCCGACCATCATCGGGTGGTTGACGAAGTGGGGCTTGCCGGTTTCGAACACCGTGCGGACGCCGTCCTCGATCAGGCCGTCCGGCGTGCGGTCGGGGTCGACCTTGAGGGTGATGTTGGGGACCACCTGGCGCAGCGAGCGCTCCACCCGGAAGATCGAGCGCGCGATGCGGCTGTCGTCGGGGCCGAGGTCGGTGTGGGTGAAGGCGTCCGGCAGCAGCCGGTCGACGCGGATCCAGAAGCGGCGCAGCTCGGTGTCGAGCTCCTCGTCACTGATCGCGTCGGTGACATAGGGGGCGAGCAGCTTGTCGAGGTCGCCCAGATAGACCGGATAGGTCGTCACCGACGGCACGTGGCCATAGACGATCGTGAGGAAGGACAGCGCCTCCGCCAGCGTCGTGGGTGGCGCGAGCTCGAGGAACGCGCTGCCGTTGCGCAGGGCCACGCCATAGTCGGGCAGCACATAGCGCGGGGCATAGGGCCGGTTGCCTTCGTACATGTCGCAGATGACCCGCTTGTCGAGGGCCTCGCGGCACGCCTCGGACAGCTCGGGGTAGGGCATCGCGTTGACCGCGAGGGCGGCGAGCTGGCGCAGCCGCTGGTCATAGGTCAGGGTCGGCGAGGTCAGCACGGACTCCACCTGGGCGCGGAACTCGGTCATCTCCACGCTGCTGAATCTACGCCTGTGCGGACCCCCGCGCGGCACTGAGGCGGACCTTCCTCAGGTCGGCCAGGAACTCGCTGCAGCCCGCCTCGAGGAGGTGGGTCGCCAGTGGGTCGCCCCGGGTCGCGCCACGGTTGACGATGACGATCGGGGTGCCCTGGGAGGCAGCCCGCTTGACGAAGCGCAGCCCGCTCATCACTGTCAGCGACGACCCGGCGACGAGCAGCGCGCCACCGACCTCGGGCAGGTCGTCCACGGCGGCGTAGCAGCGCTCGACCCGGTCGGCCGGGACGTTCTCGCCGAAGAACACGACGTGGGGCTTGAGCACGCCCCCGCACGCCTCGCAGGCGGCCACGACGAAGTCCGCGGTGGCGTCGAGCTCGACGTCGCCGTCCGGGCGGACCGGCGCATGGGCGGCACGGTCGAGGAATCCGCGGTTGAGCGCGGTGAGACGCCGCTGGAGGCGCTCGCGCGAGGAGACCGCGCGGCAGCCCAGGCACACCACCTCGGCGATGCGGCCGTGCAGTGCCACGAGGCGCCCGGTGCCGGCACGCTCGTGGAGGCCGTCGACGTTCTGGGTGATCACGAGGTCGGGGGCGATGGCGGCGAGGGCCCGGTGCCCGGCGTTGGGCTCGGCGGCTCCCATCGTCGACCAGCCGACGAAGGCGCGTGCCCAGTAGCGCTGCTGGGCGGCCGGCCCGGAGCAGAACTCCTGGAAGGTCATCGGGGTACGTGGGGGGCGCCCGGGGCCGCGGTAGTCGGGGATGCCCGAGTCGGTGCTCAGCCCCGCGCCCGTGAGGACGACGAGCGGGCGAACCGCCAGCAGCGCGAGCGCCGCTTCGACGCTGCCGGCCGGGCGCTCCTCCTCGGGCGGTGCCAGCAGGTCAGCGGGCATAGCGGGACTCGGCGCGCGCCCGGGCCTTGGTGGCCTCGACCTCCCGGTCCTTGGGAGGCGCGGTGGTCACCAGGGCGTCGAGCAGGTGTTGGGTCACGTGGGCGATCTCGGCGACGGCGGCGTCGAAGGCCGCCTGGTTGGCCTGGGACGGGTGGGTGGACCCGCTCACCTTGCGGACGTATTGCAGGGCCGCGGCCTGCACCTCGTGGGAGGTGGCCGGCGGCTCGAAGTTGTGGAGCGTTCGGATGTTGCGGCACATGTCGCCGAGCCTACGTGCCACATCCGCCGCTGCGGCCCCGCCGGCTCACCTGGGACGATGGGGTCATGGCTGACGCCCGCGCGGACCGCGACCTCGACCTCGTGCTCTTCGGCGCCACCGGGTTCACCGGTGGCCTCACGGCGGACTACCTCGCCGACCATGCGCCCGACGGGATGCGCTGGGCCCTCGCCGGCCGGAGCCCCGACAAGCTCGCCGCCGTGCGCGACCGGCTGGCTGCCCGGTCGCCTGCCTGCGCCGACCTCGAGCTGATCACCGCCGACGTCGCCGACGCCGAGACGCTGGCCCAGGTGGCCGCGCGGACTCGCGTGGTCATCACCACGGTGGGCCCCTACCTGACCTATGGCGAGCCGATGGTGGCCGCCTGCGCGCGTGCCGGCACCGACTATGTCGACCTCACCGGGGAGCCCGAGTTCGTCGACCGGATGTGGCTGGCGCACCACGAGGAGGCCGTCGCCAGCGGCGCCCGGATCGTGCATGCCTGCGGGTTCGACTCGGTGCCGCACGACCTCGGGGCCTTCTTCACCGTCCAGCAGCTGGACCCGGCCCACCCGATCACGATGCGGGGCGTGGTGCGGTCGCGCGCCACCTTCTCCGGTGGCACCTTCCACTCCGCGATGACGGCGATGTCGAGGCCGCGGCAGATGAAGGAGACCTACGCTCGTCGCCGCAAGGCCGAGCCACGCCCCGAGGGGCGGTCGTCCCGGTCGGTCGGGGGCAAGCCCCACAAGGACCCGGTGCTCGGCTACTGGCTGTTGCCGCTGCCCACGATCGACCCGGTCATCGTTGCGCGCAGCGGCGCGGCCCTGCCGGCGTACGGCCCGTCGTTCCGCTACTCCCACTATGCGGGGACCCGGACGCTGCGCTACGCGGCGGGCGGTGCGGCGGCCGTCGGCGTGCTGGGGGCGGCCGCGCAGCTCAAGCCGGCCCGCGACCTGCTGCTCGCGCGGGTCCCCGCCGGTGAGGGGCCGGACGAGCAGCGCCGAGCCAGGTCGTGGTTCACCGTCCACTTCGTCGGCGAGCAGACCATCGACGGCCGGCGACGGGTGGTGCGCACCAAGGTGTCGGGCGGCGACCCGGGCTACACCGAGACGGCCAAGATGCTCGCCGAGTCGGCGCTGTGCCTGGCCTTCGACGACAACCCGGCAACGGCAGGTCAGGTGACGACGGCCGAGGCCATGGGTGACCACCTGCTCGACCGGCTGCAGCGTGCTGGGATCGGGTTCGAGGTCGTCGATGCCGGGTGACAGGTGGGCCTTCTGTGACTGATGTGATCTGAGGGACTGGTGGGTCTTTCGGAAACCAGGACGGGGGCCCGAGCGCGTACCTACGCTCGAATTTGACCCCCCTCCGCTCACCCCCGGGACGGACCGTCGTGACCCCCACCTCACCCCGTTTGCTCGCGTTCGCCGCCGCGGCCGCTGTCGCCGCGCTCACCGTGCCCTCGGGCACCGCGCTCGCTTCATCCTCGCCCGGCAAGGGCGCGACGTCGTTCCCCCAGACCACCGGGAGCCATCCACGCACCGAGATCATGTGGAGCAACGTCGTCCCGCTCAAGAACAAGTCCCAGATCGTCGTCGACGAGTGGGGATACCGCTACATGTCGGGACAGCAGAACAGCCACCTCACGATCACCTACACCGACAACGGTGAGCTGCTCTACACCGACACCGGCACCGAGAGGTGGCGCAAGCTGCCCCCGACGTGCACCAAGCAGAAGGTGCCCCAGGGGATCTCGGCACTGTGCACCATCCCGGCGCCCTTCGCCGACGCCGACACGATGTTCCTCGAGGTCTGGCCGCGACTGGGCAACGACTGGGTCGACGGCTCCACCCTGCCGGCCAAGTTCCGCCTGTGGGCCCTCGTCGACAAGGGCCGGGACACCGTCTTCGGCGGCGCGGGTGACGACTTCGCCAACGGCTACAAGGGCGTGGACAAGTTCTATGGCGGACCCGGCGACGACTGGTTCCGCGGCGGCCTGGGCGAGGACGTCCTCGTCGGAGACGCCGGCAACGACTACCTGGTCGCCACCGACCAGGACGACGTGCTCGACGGCGGCCCAGGCGCCGACGGCCTCTACTGCGGCAACGGCCGCGACACGGCCACCACCGACTCCAGCGACATCGTGCGCTTCTGCGAGGTCCTCCGCTGACCCTCGGGGGATCCCCGACCCGGGGTTGCCGGCTGCTGCGGGAGCCGCGGGACGGGCCCGCGTTCGTCCCTGAGGGCGACTGCTGACAAAATGGCCACCGCCGGGCGGCGTTCCCACCTCGACGCCCACCCTGGCCCGCCCCAGTAGCTCAGTGGATAGAGCAGCCGCCTCCTAAGCGAAAGGTCGCCAGTTCGACTCTGGCCTGGGGCACACCGGGTTGGCGCGGTCGGCGTCCGCTCCGGATGTCACGGTTTGCTGACGCGCTTGCGAGAGATGTCGTCCGGGCGACGAGACGAAAAGCAAATCCTGTTAGCGTCCCGCTGACCGTCTGACCGGCGGCGGTCAGGAGCGTCGAGGAGTCACCGCGTGACAGAGTGGCCGCTGACCTCCGACGCGTCCCGGCAGCGGATCGTCGAACGCAGCGAGACCATCACCCGCGTCAAGCAGGTCGCTCGGCGTCACCTCGTCGAGCACGGCGTCCCTGGCGTGCACCTGCCGGCGATCGCCCGCGAGCTCGCGATGCCGGTCCATGAGATCTCCCGATATGTCGCCAGCCTCGACACCCTCCTCGCCGAGCTCGTCGCCGACCTGTGGGGGGAGCTGGCGGACGCGATCGAGGCAGCCACCAGCGTCTCCTCGACACTGATCTGGGACCGCATGGTCGACGGGGCGCGGGCGCTGCGGCGCTGGGCGATCACCCACCCGCAGGAGTTCCGGCTGCTGTTCGGGATCTCCAACCCCGCGGCGACGGTGCTACCCGACGCGCCCTACGTCATGTCCGGGCACCGGTTCGGCGATGCTTTCGGCGTGCTGTTCGTCGAGCTCTGGGACAGTCGCCGCTTCCCGACCGAGCCGCTGGAGCCCGAGCTCGAGGAGGCGATGCGCGACTATTCCGAGCGCGTCGGCCTGCCCCTGCCGCCCGAGGCCGTCGCCGTGTTCGTCGGCTGTTGGACCCGGCTCTATGGCGCCATCACCCTGGACGTCCTCGGCCATGTGGAGCTGAGCGCGCACAACGCGGAGCGGTTCTTCGAGCGCGAGCTCACCTCCATCGGCCTCGCGTTGGGCGCGACCGCCGAGGACCTGTTGTCGCGGACGGAGCGCCCCCACGATGTCCAGCTCCCCGCGCAGGACATCGACGGGGCCCAGGCCGCCCCGGCCAGCCAGCCGGACTAGCCGACGACGTCAGCCGACCGGCTCCAGCTCGGGCTCGGGGCGTGCGGCGCCCGCCATCGAGTCGCCCTCGCGGATGCCATGGCGCTCCCACCACCGGGCCAGCGGGCCCGGCGCCCACCAGTTCCACCGCCCCAGCAGCCGCATGGTCGCCGGCACCAGCAGCGCGCGCACCAGGGTCGCGTCGACCAGGATCGCGACGGTCAGCCCGACACCGATCATGGCGATGAAGGTGATGCCGGAGCTGGCGAACGCGCCCACGACGATCACGATGAGCAGGGCCGCGCTGGTGATGATCCGGCCGGTGCGCTGCAGGCCCCGCGCCACCGCACGGCTGTTGTCGCCGGTGAGGTCCCACTCCTCGCGGATGCGCGACAGCAGGAACACCTCGTAGTCCATCGAGAGCCCGAA
>JAGQUE010000001.1 GCA_020438665.1 Nocardioidaceae bacterium
CGGGAGCTCGACGAGGTCGATCCCGCGCACCGCTTCCAGCAGCCGCGTGGGGCGGTCCCCCACCCCGACCATCCGCAGCGAGTGGCAGGTCGGGTGATAGGTGACGCGGTGCGGGAACGACGCCCCCACATCCATCACGCCCAGCACGTCGACCAGGAACTCCGACAGCTCGTGCACCCGAGGACCGACCTCCGCCACGGCCTTGGCGAGACCGGCGTCGCCGACCCGGCGGGCCACCATCGGGTGCTGGTGGCGCACCGAGCCGGCGCACGAGCCGGATGGCACCACCACCGTGTCGTACGCCGCGAACGCGTCGACGAACGCCCGGACCGCCGGGACGGCTTCGGCCACATAGCCGGTGTTGACCATCGGCTGGCCACAGCACGTCTGGCCCACCGGGAAACCGACCTCGACACCCAGTCGCTCGAGCAGGGTCACCGTCGCCTTGCCGGCGTCGGGGAACATCGCGTCGTTGACGCAGGTGACCATCAGCCCGACCCTCATGGGCCCATCCTGTCGCCCGCGACCAGGGGTCGTGAAGCGTCCCGGTCGGCGCGCGCGGGGCGGGCGTGGTCCCCGGGGCGGTGGGTACCGCCCTGGCTCACCGACCACCGAGCCGACGGAGGAGGAGCGCCATGCGTGCCGTGACCCGGCAGGGACCGCGGGAGATCAGCGTCGAGGACGTCGCCGACCCGGTCATCGAGGAACCCACCGACGCGATCATCCGCGTCACCTCCACCGGGCTGTGCGGTTCGGACCTGCACCTCTATGAGCCGCTGTCGGCGTTCATGACGCCGGGGGACGTGGTCGGCCACGAGCCGATGGGCATCGTCGAGCAGGTCGGGCCCGAGGTCGGCAGCCTCGCGCCGGGCGACCGGGTGGTGGTGCCGTTCAACGTCAGCTGCGGCACCTGCTGGATGTGCCGGCAGGGCCTGCAGAGCCAGTGCGAGACCACCCAGAACCACGAGCACGGTACGGGCGCGAGCCTGTTCGGCTATAGCAAGCTCTATGGCGAGGTGCCCGGCGGCCAGGCCGAGCTGCTGCGGGTCCCGTTCGCCGACTACGGCCCGGTCAAGGTCCCGCACGGGCCTCCGGACGATCGGTTCGTGCTGCTCTCGGACGTCCTCCCCACGGCGTGGCAGGCGGTGGAGTACGCCGGCATCACCGGCGGTCACCAGAGCCTGCTCGTGCTGGGCGCGGGGCCGATCGGCGACATGGCGACCCGGATCGCGCTGCACCGCGGCGCCCGCGTCATCGTCGCCGAGCGGGTGCCTGAGCGGCTCGCCCGCGTCGCCGCCCGAGGGGCCGAGACCATCGACGCAGCCGACGCCAAGGTCAACGTCGCCGAAGCGGCGAGGGCCCTCACGGAGGGGCGGGGTCCGGACGCCGTCATCGACGCCGTCGGCATGGAGGCCCACGGCTCCCCGCTCGTGGCCATGTCCCACACGATGGTGAGCAAGCTGCCCGACAAGGTCGCCCAGCCGCTGATGAGGAAGGCCGGGCTCGACCGGCTCGCCGCCCTGACCACGGCCTTCGACGCCGTACGGCGTGGGGGGACGGTGTCGATCTCCGGGGTCTATGGCGGCGCCGCTGACCCGATGAACATGATGATGCTCTTCGACAAGCAGATCCAGCTGCGGATGGGTCAGGCCAACGTCCGGCGCTGGACCGACGAGATCGTGGACCTGCTCACCTTGGACGAGGACGTGCTCGGTGTCGAGAGGTTCGCGACGCACCACCTGCCGCTGGACGCGGCGCCCCAGGCCTATGCGGACTTCCGGGCCAAGAACGACGGCATGGTCAAGGTCATCTTCCAGCCCTAGCGAGCCGCCGCCTGCCGAGCCACGGCCTCAGCTCACCCGCCACTCCTCGGCCGCGGCCTCCTTGAGCGCGAGTCCGTGACCGGGCCGCGTCCGGTCGGGCACCAGGGCGCCGTCGATCGGTTCCAGGCAGCCGTCGAACAGCAGGTCCTCGACCAGCCGGTGGTCGTGGAAGTACTCCAGGTGACGCAGCTTCCACACCGACGTACACGCGTGGGCGCTGAGCTGCGGCGCGCAGTGCGCGGAGACATCCAGCGACCGCGCCTCGCTGAGCGCCGCCGCGCGACGGAACCCGGAGATGCCGCCGCAGCGGGTCACGTCCCGCTGCAGGCAGTCCACGGCGTCGGCTGCCAGCAGGGCGTGGACCAGCGGCAGGCTCCAGGCATACTCCCCGGCCGCGACCTCGAGACCGACGGGCGCCCGCTCCCGCACAGCGCGCAGGCCGGGGAGGTCGTCGGAGGTGACCGGCTCCTCGAACCACGTCACCCCATGACGGCCATAGACCTGCGCCCACCGCTCGGCCTCCGCGCGGGTGAAGGCGCCGTTGGCGTCGACGAACAGCGCGACGTCGTCGCCGACGACTCCCCGGGCGACCTGGAGCCGCTGTTCGTCGCGCTCGGGCTCGCGCCCGGTCTTGATCTTGACGCGGGTCAGACCGGCGCCGACCCAGCCGTCCAGCTGATCGGCCAGCTGCTGGTCGGAGTAGTTGCAGAAGCCGCCGCTGCCATAGACGGGGACGCGGTCGTGGACGGCATCGAGGGCCACGACCAGGGGAACGTCGAGCAGCCGCGCCTTGAGGTCCCACAGGGCCGTGTCGACCGCCGAGACCGCCATGGCGGCCAGTCCGCTCTGCCCGAGGTTGCGCACCTCACGCCACATCGCTGCCCACGCCCCGCCGACGTCGAGCGCGTCGCGGCCGACGACCGTGGGGGCCAGCTTGCCCGAGATGAGCGAGGCGGCACCGTGGTGGGCATAGGTATAGCCCAGGCCGGTCCGGCCAGCGGCCTGGGCCTCCACCACGACGATCGTGGTGGCGTCCCAGGTCAGCGTGCCGTCGGACTCGGGCTCACCGTCGGGCTTGTCGAACCCGGTGGGGATCGTGAACGCCCGCGCCACGATGACGTCGATCATCGGCTCGTGCCAGGCGGACACGGTCGCCCGTCGGCCGGTCAATCGCCGGCTCCGGGCAGGTGCTCCTTGACCTCGGCCAGCTTGCCCTTGAGGCCCTTGGTCGCGACGCCCACGGCGTCCTCGTCGCCACCGAGCAGCGCCTTGGTCGTCTGCTTCAGCTGCTCCCAGCGCACGTGGGGCGGCAGCGGCGTGATCTGGGGGTCGGTCACGAACTCCAGCACCACCGGCCCGGATGCCGCCAGCGCCCGCTCCCAGGCGGGCACGACGTCCTCGGGCCGGTCGACCCGGATGCCCTCGAAGCCCAGGAGCCGCGCGAAATCGGCGGCAGGGACATAGGGCAGGGTCTGGGTCGCCGGGTTCTTGGGGTCGCCGCCCATGGCCCGCTGCTCGAACGACACCTGGTTGAGGTCCTGGTTGACCAGGACCGCGAAGATCAGCGTCGGGTTCTTCGCGAGCAGCTCGTCGGCGTAGCGCTTGACGGTCAGCAGCTCGTTCATCCCGAGCATCTCGAAGGCGCCGTCGCCGGTGAACCCGATGACCGGGCGGTCGGGGTAGGCGAACTTGGCGCCGATGGCATAGGGGACGCCGGGGAGCATCGTGGCGAGGGTCCCCGAGAGCGAGGACCGCATCGTGCCCCGGTGCACGATGTGCCGCGCCCACCAGTTCGTGGCCGAACCGGAGTCGCTGGTCATGATCACGTCGTCGGGCAGCAGGGCGTTGAGCTCGTGGAACACCAGCTCGGGGTTGAGCGGGTCGGCCTTCTGGTGAGCCCGGTCGTCGAGCACGCGCCACCAGGCCTCGATCTCCTCCTCCAGGTGCTCCTGCCAGCTTCGGTCCTCCTTGCGGCGCAGCTTGGGGAGCAGCGCCCGCAGGGTGTCCTGGGAGTCGCCCACCAGCGAGACGTCGTTGGGGTAGCGCACGCCGATCATCGACCCGTCGATGTCGATCTCGACGCAGCGGGCCTGCCCCTCCTTGGGCAGCCACTCGCTGTAGGGGAAGCTCGTCCCGACCATGAGCAGGGTGTCGCAGTTCTCCATCATGGTGTTGGACGCCTGCGAGCCGAGCAGCCCGATCGGTCCGGTCACGAAGGGAAGGTCGTCGGGGATGACGTCCTTGCCGAGGAGCGCCTTGGCCACACCGGCCCCCAGGACGTTGGCGGCCGAGACGACCTCGCACGCGGCGTACCGCGCTCCCTGCCCGATCAGCATCGCCACCTTCTCGCCCTCGTTGAGGATGTCGGCCGCCTGCTGCAGCAGGGCCTCGTCCGGGATCACGTGCGGCTGGCTCCACGTGGCGGAGGTCAGCACACTGCCGTGGGCGCGTGGCGGTGAGGAATAGTCGCTCTCGGCGACGTCCTCGGGCACGATCACGACCGCGGGTCGACGCTCGGTGAGGGCCGACTTGATGGCCCGGTCGAGCACGTGGCGGGCCGAGGTCTCCTCCATCACGGTCGACACGAAGCCGGCGACGTCCTTGAAGAACGACTGGAGGTCGATCTCCTGCTGGTAGTGAGCGCCGACCGTGGAGCGCTTCTGCTGACCGACGATGGCGATCACGGGCGTGTGGTCGAGCTTGGCGTCATAGAGACCGTTGGCCAGGTGCACCGCGCCCGGGCCCGAGGTCGCGATGCAGGCCCCGATCTCTCCGGTGAACTTGCCGTGGGCGGTGGCCATGAACGCCGCCATCTCCTCGTGGCGTGTCTGGATGAACTCCGGGTCGTTGCCGACCTCGTCGAAGGCTCCGAGGAAGGCGTTGATGCCGTCCCCGGGGTAGCCATAGATGCGGCGGATGCCCCACTCCTGCAGGCGTTCGAGCATGAACTCAGCGACGTTGGGCACGACGTGCTCCTCTCGGGATGGCGGTCAGGGACGCTCGGGCGGCTCCGGCAAGGCCCAGGCCAGCGGCAACCGCGACGCCGGTCCGGACGGTGCGGCGCAGCAGCGAGGGGGTCGGGCGTTGGCTCACCAGGCGCCGCTCCCTGCTGGCGGCCCTCTGATGACGGTTCCCCTCACGTGCCTGCTTCATGAGCTGGGCGACGTGCAGGGCGCGCCGGCCGGTGCCGGCGTCGGCGATCTGGGTCTTGCAGGAGAAGCCGTCGGCCACCACGAACGTGTCACCATCGGCTCGCCGTACGGCGGGCAGCAGCGCCTCCTCACCGCAGGCGAACGACAGGTCGACCTTGTCGGGCTCGAAGCCCCACGAGCCCGCGAGTCCGCAGCAACCGCCCGTCGCCTCATGGACCTCCACTCCCATCCGCTCCAGCAGCGTGTGCTCGGGAGACATGCCCCCGGTCGCCTTGTGGTGGCAGTGACCCCACAGCAACGCCCGGGCCCCGGGAAGGCGGGGTGGCTCGATGTCGAAGGAGGTGAAGAACTCGGCGAAGTGGAATGCGTTGTCCGCCAGCCGCCGGGCATCCTCGTCGTGCGGCATCAGCTTGAGCAGCTCGTCCTTGAACACCGCAAGGCAGCTGGGCTCCATGCCGACCACCGGGGTGCCGGCCCGGACATGGTCGCGCAGCGCGTCGAGGGTCCGGTCGAGATAGCGCTGGGCAGCAGAGAGGAAGCCGTAGTCATAGAGCGGGCGACCGCAGCAGACGTGGCCCTCCGGCATCACGACACGCCAGCCGGCGGCCTCGATGGCCTCGACGCAGGCGACCCCGACATCGGTGTGGAGGTGGTTGTTGAACGTGTCCGGGAAGAGGACCACCGGCCTTCCGGTGGGGTTCGTCGTCCCGCCGCGCTGCCGGAACCACTGCTGCAGGGTCATCGGGGCGAAGCTCGGCACCGGCCTGCGCTGGGTGACGCCACCGGCGGCACGCACCAGGTGAACCACCCCAGGGGTCCTGGTGACCGCGTTGGCGATCTCGGGCATCCAGGACGCCAGGCGGACCGCTCGGTCGATGAACCCCAGCGCGTAGGCATGCCTGGAGCGCCACCGACGCAGCGACCGGTAGTGGTGGTGCAGGAACTCGGCCTTGTAGGTCGGCATGTCCACGTTGACCGGGCAGTCGTTGGTGCAGCCCTTGCACGCGAGGCACAGGTCGAGCGCGTCGGCGACCTCGCGAGACTGCCACCCGTCGGTGATGACCTCGCCTTGCAGCATCTCGAACAGCAGGCGCGCCCGGCCCCGCGTCGAGTGCTTCTCCTCGCGGGTCACCTGGAAGCTGGGGCACATCACGTCATCGGAGTGCGGGACGCGGCACTTGCCCACGCCGACGCACCGCAACGCTGCATGGGCGAAGTCGAAGTCGTCCTCGGCATAGGAGAAGACGGTCTCCGGGTGGTCGGGGTGGTAGTCGACGCCCAACCGGAGGTTCTCGTCGAGCCGATGGGGGTCGACGACCTTGCCGGGGTTCATCCGTCCGGTGGGGTCCCAGATGGCCTTGAACTCGCGCATCGCCTCGAGGATGGTGGCGCCGTACTGCTTCTCGAGCAGCTCGGCGCGCTGCTGGCCGTCCCCGTGCTCCCCCGACAGCGACCCGCCATAGGACGTGACCAGATCGGCCGCCTGCTCGAGGAAGCGTCGGTAGTCCTTGATCCCGTCGGCGGACTGCAGGTCGAAGCTGATCCGCGAGTGCACGCAGCCCTGGCCGAAGTGGCCATACATCGCGCCCCTCAACCCGTGTCGGTCATAGAGCGCCTGGAGGTCGCGCAGGTAGTCGCCCAGCACCGCCGGCGGCACGGCCGAGTCCTCCCACCCCGGCCAGTGGTTCTGTTCGTCGGGCGGGAAGGCCGTGGCGGCCAGGCCGCTCTCGCGGATGGCCCAGAGCTCGGGGCTCTGGCCACCCCGCGCCTGGCTCCGCGCGACCAGGACGTCGCTGTCGGGCAGGCCACGCTCGTCGATCAGCCAGCTCCGGAACTCCTGGGCGGTGCGTTCGCTCTCCGAGCCGTCGTCGGAGCCGAACTGGACCATCAGCCAGGCGCCGCCCTGGTCGCTCTCGCCGGGCAGGATGCCCAGCGCCGACACGTTCAGGTCCAGCTCCTGCTGGTCCTCGATCAGCAGCTGGTCGACCGCCTCGAGCCCGATCGGGCGCCACCGCTCGACGATCTCAGGACACAGGTCGGCCGCGGCCGGTGCGTCCGGGCACCTCACGATCACCAGCGCACGACGCAGCATCGCCGGCGTCAGCTTGAGCACCGCCTGCAGCACCGTGACACAGGTCCCCTCCGTCCCGACGAGCGCTCTGGCGACGTTGAACCCGCGCTCGGGCAGCAGCTCGTCGAGGTTGAAGCCCGAGACGCGCCGTGGCAGGTCGCGCGGGTCGGCGAACCGACTGCGGATCTCGTCGGCGTAGCGGTCACGCAGGTCACGCAGCGCTGCATAGATCTCACCCTTGCGCCCACCGGCAGCGATGATGGCGTCGAGCTCGCTCTCCTCGCCCACCCCCACCCAGAACCGCTCGCCGGAATAGGTGACCACCTCCAGGGCCTCGGTGTTGTCCGAGGTGCGGGGCCCGGGCCCATAGAGCTGGGACTGGACCGAGTGCACCCCGCAGGAGTTGTTGCCGAGGTTGCCGCCGACCACGCACCGGGAGTGCGACGACGGATCCGGGCCGAAGACCAGCCCCAGGGTGCCGGTCTGCTTGTTGAGGTCCTCGTTGATCACGCCGGTCTGACACGTGACCAGGCGTCGCTCCTGGTCGATCGCGGTGACCGCGGTGAGATACTTGGAGTGGTCCACGACCACGGCCTCGTTCACCGTCTCCCCCGACAGACTGGTGCCGCCGCCACGATCGACGAGCGGGACGTCGTACTCGTGACAGAGCCGATGGGTCGCGACCACGTCGTCGAGCGTGCGGGGAACGACGACACCGATCGGCACCTGCCGGAAGTTGGAGGCGTCGTTGGCATAGAGCGCGATCGACCCCGGGTCGAAGCGCACCTCGCCGGTCGTCTGCCGGCGGAGGTCGCGCGCCAGCCGGAGCATCGCGTCGGTCCGGGGCGTGCCGGACGAACGGCCGTACCCGATCTTGCTGGGGAGGAGAGCGGTCACCCTTGACCGTTACCCGGGGCCCGGACGCGCAAACGGGTCCCGCGCGGGATGGCCCCGGCTCGCGATAGCGTCCGGGCATGCGCACTCGGAGCCTCGCCAGGACCATCGCCGCAGCGACCGCGGCCGCTGCCACCTGTGTCACCCTCGTCGCGCTGGCGCCCGCAGCGCCGGCCCTGCCGGACCGGGCGGGCCCCGGCACTGCCGCCCCCGCCTCGGCGGCCCAGGCAGCCCCGACCGTCAGGCTCGTCAAGGTCGTGAGCGGGCTCGCCCAGCCCACCGACGTCGCGAGCCCACCCGGCTCGAGCGACCTCTACATCGCCCAGAAGTGCGGCGTCATCAAAGTGCTGCGCGGCACCACGCTGCGCACGGTCGGCTCCCTCAAGTCGATGACCCGCTGCGACGAGGAGCGCGGCATCATCGCGCTGGCCTTCGATCCCGACTTCGCCAGCAACCACTGGCTGTTCGTCGACTTCGTCAAGAAGAACAAGGACATCCAGATCGGCCGCTTCGAGGTGGTCGGTCGCAAGCTCGTGACGGGTTCCTACCAGCCGATCATCAGCATCCGGCATCGTCAGTCGGGCAACCACAACGGCGGCAAGCTGGTCTTCGACAATGACGGCCTGCTCTACATCTCCACCGGTGACGGCGGCGGCCACGACAACCAGTTCGGGCACGCCCAGGACCATGGCTCCCTGCTCGGCAAGATCCTGCGCATCGACGTGCACCGTGGCAAGCGCTACCGCGTCCCGGCCGACAACCCCCTCGTCGGCAGGAAGGGCCACCCTGAGATCTGGGGCATCGGGCTGCGCAACCCCTGGCGGATGGCCCTCGACCCGGTCACCGACCGACTCTGGATCGGCGACGTCGGCCAGGACAAGGTCGAGGAGGTCGACTCGGTCGCGGCCGCCGGCGGACGGCTGCTCAACTTCGGCTGGTCGCGCTATGAGGGACGGCGCGTGCACGACCGCAACGCCACGCTGCGCGGCGGCAGGCTCGTCATGCCGCGCTACACCTACCGCCACCCCCTCGGCGAGGCCATCATCGGCGGTGCCGTCTATCGCGGCGGCAGCTATCCCTCGCTCCAGGGCTACTACGTCTATGGAGACATCGAGGGCTGGATCGGCGGCTTCGACATCGGCAGCAAGTCGTCGACGTTCACCGTGCCCCACAAGGGGCTGCTCATGACGGTGTCCGAGGCGGGCGGCGAGCTCTATGCCGGCTATGCCGACGGCAAGCTCTTCCAGATCACCGTCGTCAGCTGACGCTGCGGCGTACGGCGTCCAGCACGGACCGGACCGCCCAGGTCCGGCCCCGTCCGGGCGCACCCATGAGGACCTCGAGCGCATAGCCGTCCATGAGGCGACAGGCCTGGTAGGCGGCGGTCGCGGGGTCCTGACACGCCATCGTGCCCTGGTCGCGGCCGGTCGCGATCACCGCTGCCAGCGCCTCGGCCCAGGAGTCGATCACGCCCGCGAACGCGCCGCGGGTCTCCGCGTCATCAGGCGCGCTCGCCAGCAGCTGGGCCCACAGTCGCCACCGGGCGTCCGCCCGGTTGGACGGGAGATAGAGCCGCACCAGCGTCTCGAGCGCCTGCTCCGCGTCGGCCGCCTTGGCGAGCTGCTTGTCCCTCTTCTCAGCCAGCTCCCGCTCGGCGTGAAGCAGCGTCTCGGCGACGATGCGGTCACGTCGCTGGAAGTAGTACATGACGTGGCCGGGGCTCATCTCGGCCCGCCGCGCGATGTCGGCCACCTTGACCGGCCCGGGTGCGGCATCGGCCGCCGCGAGGAGGGCGGCCTTCAGCACCTTGGCCCTGACCTCGGGGCGTCCCGGGAGTTCTTTGGTCACGACGGCGAGTCTAGAGGTCGAAGCAGCATCGCCTAGAATTTCGTTCAAGAGTCTAGAATTTCATTCTAACTCTGCCTAAGGTGACGCTTCGTGGAAGCCTTGGACACGACATCGGCCGCCGGAGGCGCAGCCAGCGCGCCCTCCGCCGGGATGGAGCAGTACGGCGTCGACACCATCCCGGACGCGGCGCGCACCTCGTCCCCCCGTGACCTCGTCACGATCCTGTGGGGCGGCAACATGGCTCTCTCGGTGGGGGTCTTCGGCTGGCTCGTCATCCTCTATGGCCTCGGCTGGTGGGCCAGTGTGGCCGCGATCCTGGTCGGCACCACGGTCGGCGCCCTCGCGGTCACGCCGATGGCGCTGCTGGGATATCGCTCCGGCACCAACAACTCCGTCACCTCCGGCGCCTACTTCGGCGTCCAGGGCCGGCTCGTCGCATCGGTCATCGGGCTGCTGCTGTGCCTCGGCTATGTCGCCCTGACCATCTGGACGGGTGGCGAGGCCGTGGCGGCCGGCTGGGACCGGCTCACCGGCGCGGCCGCCAGCGACTGGCAGTACGTCGTCGGCTATGGCGTCCTCGCCGTGGCGGTCGCCGCCGTGGCGATCTATGGCTATTCCTGGCTGGTCAGGGTCAACACCGTGATCGTCTGGGTCGTCGGCGCCGCGATGGTGCTCACGGTGATCGGGCTCGCCGGCCGCTTCGACCCGTCGTACGCCGGCACGCCCGACCTCTATGCTCTCGGCTCCTTCTGGCCGACCTGGCTGCTCGCCGCGCTGACCGCCGGCATCGCCGGCCCGGTCTCCTATGTGACCCAGACCGGTGACTGGACCCGCTGCATCTCCCCCGACCGGCACCGGCCCGAGCGGGTGCTGGGCGGCCTGTTCGTCGGGCTGCTCGGCGGCCTGCTGATCCCGACCCTCTGGGGCGCGTTCGTCTCCTCGATCCTGTTCGACGAGGTGAGCTTCGTCGGTGGGATCGTGACCGGTGTCCCCGGATGGCTGCTCGTCCCCGCCCTCGCGGCCGCACTCGTCGGCAGCCTCGGTCAGGGCGGGATGAACCTCTACAGCATGGGGCTCGACCTCGACGCCATCCTGCCCAGGCTGACCCGGGTGCAGTCGACGGTCGTCGTGACCGCCCTCTCCACGCTGCTGGTCTTCCTCGGCAAGTTCGTGTGGGACGCCGAGAGCGCCGTGACCACGTTCGTGGTCGTGCTGACCTCGCTGGCCACCCCATGGGCGGTGATCACGCTGCTCGGCTTCTGGCGCACCGGCGGCCGCTATGACCGCGACGCCCTCCAGGTCTTCAACCAGCGCCGCACCGGTGGCCGCTACTGGTACCGCCGCGGCTGGAACCCGGGCGCCCTGGTGGCGTGGCTCGTCGGCAGCGTCGTCGGCGTGCTCTCCAACTCCACCGACACCTACACCGGGCCGATCGCCGACGCCCTCGGTGGCGTCGACAGCAGCTTCCTCACCTCCGGCATCGCCGCCGCTATCGTCTATCTGGCGCTCGTGGCCGTGAGGCCCGACTGGCTGGCCAGAGCCGAGGACGAGCGACACTTGACCGCATCAGCCGACCTCACAGACGCAGGAGACCAGCCGCGATGACCCGCATCGGCAACCTCTTCGGACCCGATTTCACCTTCCTGGGGGTGCCTGCAGCCGACCTCGACGACCCCGACAGCCTCGCCGGCGCCGACATCGTCATCCTGGGCGCCCCGTTCGACGGCGGGACGTCCTACCGTTCCGGTGCGCGCTTCGGGCCGCAGGCGATCAGGCAGACCGACTATCTGCCCCACGACGGATCGCGACCCTCGCTGGCGCTGCGCACCGACGCGCTCCAGGACCTCAACGTCGTGGATGTCGGCGACCTGGAGATCTATGCCGGCGACGTGCAGCGCTCGCTCGGCCAGATCCGCGAGGCCGTCGCCACCATCACCCGGGCGGGGGCGATCCCCGTCGTGCTCGGCGGCGACCACTCGATCACCTATGCCGACGCCTCCGGCGTGGCCGACGTCCTCGGCCAGGGGCAGGTGTCGCTGGTCCACTTCGACGCCCACGCCGACACCGGTGACATCGACTTCGGGTCGCTGTGGGGCCACGGCCAGCCGATGCGACGCCTCATCGAGTCCGGCGCCGTGCGCGGTGACCGGTTCCTCCAGATCGGGCTGCGCGGCTATTGGCCCGAGCCGGCGACGCTCGGCTGGATGGCCGAGCAGAAGATGCGGTCCTATGAGATGACCGAGATCGGCCACCGCGGCCTGTCCACCTGCCTCACCGAGGCGTTCGCCATCGCCACCGACGAGTGCGCCGGCGTGTTCCTCTCCGTCGACATCGACGTCTGCGACCCCGGCCACGCCCCCGGCACCGGCACCCCCGAGCCGGGTGGGCTGTCGGCCCGCGAGCTCCTCGACGCCGTACGCCGGATCTGCCTGGAACTGCCCGTCGTCGGTGTCGACGTCGTCGAGGTCGCGCCTCCCTATGACCACGCCGACATCACCGCGGCGCTGGCCAACCGGGTCGTGCTCGAAGCGCTCTCGGCGATCGCCCGCCGGCGCTTCGACGCCGAGCACGGGACCCGCTGGAACCCCGCCCAACCGCTCCTCGACGACCGCGTCGCCCCCGTCCCCGAGGGCGAGATCCGCGGCCACGACCACGGCGACGGGCCACACAGCCACTGACCAGGCGGACGTCACACACCCTGGTCGCCCCGGCAACCGGATCCGATCACGTCCCAGCAGGACTCACAGCGGGATCTCGAGAAAGACCGGGCGGTAGAGGTAGGGATTCTCGTGCAGCTCGGCGGGGTCGCTGACGTTGCGGCTGTAGGAGACCAGCACGTGGCCCGGGCGCGCATGGAGGGCCGGGTGGGCCACCGGCATATAGCGGATCAGCCCCTCCTGCGGGCTGGTCGGGATCTGGGCCACCGGGTCGCCGGCGACGAAGGGGCCCGTCGGGCCGGGCGAGCGCCAGACGACGAGGTCGGTGCCGAAGGCGTCGCCGCGCTTGCTGACGGCGTACCACCGGCCATGGCGGGGGAACACCGACAGCACCTCGGAGACGCCGCCCCGCGCCTCGATCAGGGTCCCGAGGGGCGAACCCTCCGGACCCCACCGGGTGCCCGTCCAGTAGTGCCAGTCCTCGGGGTGGATCAGGTCGCCGACCCGGGCGCGCGCGACGTGGAGGGCAGAACCGAAGGCCTTGCTGCCCTCGGGCTTGGCGGTGCCATAGACATAGACCCAGTTGCCGACGACGGCGGTCGCGGCCCCCCACATGGGTCGGCTGGGGTCGGCCCTGTCCGGACCGAGGTCGGTGACGCTGGCGAGCTGCGGCACCCCACCGGCCGCCACGACGAACACGGCGAGCGACGGCCCGAGCACCTGGAAGTCCCACGGCCCCGGGCCCGTGGCCCGCACCCGTTGCACGGCGACGCCGACCACGTCAAAACCCGGCCGGCTGATGACGCCCGCCGACATGGGCCAGTAGCCGACGAAGGAGTCCCGGTCGGGGATCACCGCACCGTGAGCCGGGGGGATCACCACGCCACTGCAGTCGGGTGCCCAGACGAGCATCGAGTTGCGCACCGTCCGGGGACCGTCGAACGACGCGTCGCGCAGCGTGTCGCCGAACAGCCACAGCTGGCGCCCGTCGTGCAGCTCGACGTCGACACCGACATCGCCCCCGACGAACGCCGGCTGGTTGCGTGCCGTCGCGACCAGGGCGTTGAAGTCGTCGGCAGTCCTGAGCTCGGGCAAGCGGTGACAGACCATGGTGTTGGGCAGCGTGTCGTCCGGTGTCTCCGGCAAGCCGAGCCGGTCCCGCAGCCACGTGTCGACGCGGTTCCACGGCTCGGGGAGCTGCGGCAGGATGACGGTCCGGCCGGTGATCGGCGAGGTGAGCGTGCTCCCGGGTGGGTGTCGCGCCCCGAAGGCGATGAACGCCGCGACCACGACCGCGGCCACGACGCCGACCGCGACCAGGACTCGGTGGTGACGCTTCACGCCGGGATCCGTCCGAGCGCTACCCGGTCACGCCTCATGGCTCGAGGCTAGCGATCGGCCGCGGGCTCCCGCATCGGCGCCCCGGGAGATCGAGAGTCCCGTCACAGCATGCCGAAGGGCCCCGACCATGACGGTCGAGGCCCTCGAGTGGGTGGCAGATCCAGGATTCGAACCTGGGTAGCTTTCGCGACGGATTTACAGTCCGCTCCCATTGGCCGCTCGGGCAATCTGCCGGGCGTTCTGCGGGGCCGGGTTGGCCTCGCGAGAACGAGACGAAACAATACAACAGGGGTCCCGCCCCCACGAAAACGGATCGGGCCCTCTCACCGAGGCCCCCTCCGGCCCCAGCAACCGCTAGGAGAAGATCAGCCCATGGCCGACTCGTCGTTCGACATCGTGAGCAAGTTCGACCGCCAGGAGGTCGACAACGCGCTGGGTCAGACCGCGCGCGAGATCGCCACGCGGTTCGACTTCAAGGGCACCGGGGCCACCATTGCGTGGCAGGGCGAGAACGGCATCGAGATCACCGCCTCGGCCGACGACCGCGCCGCCGCGGTGCTGGACGTCTTCCAGCAGAAGCTCATCAAGCGGAACCAGAGCCTCAAGATTCTCGACGCCGGCGAACCGCGCCAGTCCGGGCAGGTCTCCAAGATCTCGATCGCCCTCAAGGAGGGCATCAGCTCGGAGAATGCCAAGAAGATCAGCAAGCTGATCCGCGACGAGGGCCCCAAGGGCGTCAAGGCCCAGATCCAGGGCGATGAGCTGCGGGTGTCATCGAAGAAGCGCGACGACCTCCAGGCCGTCATCGCCCTGGTCAAGGAGCAGGACTACGACTTCGCGGTGCAGTTCACCAACTACCGCTGAGTGCTCCCGGCCACTGGCCTGACGGCGCAGATGGGTCAGTGTCCGACGATGTCCCAGCCCAGAACCAGGGTGCGGTAGCCCGGCACGTTGCCGAGCACATCAGCGGCCGGGTCGTGGTGGGCTGCGAACTCGGTGGCGTCCGCCGCCAGCGTCCCGCCGTCGAACAACGAGCTGAGGGGATAGCCGCGCCCCTGGAGCACCAGGCGGTCCGACCCGCCGTTGCCAGGCACGGAGGGGATGCACTTCGGATCACCTGGCGGGGTGCGATCAGCGGTGAGCGGATCGGTCCAGACGAGGCCGTCCCAGGTGCCCGTCCAGCCGTAGTGCACGGACCCGTCGGCGCCGACCTGGAGCTCGACGTCCCCTGCGGACATGGTTCCCCCACCGGGGATGGTGCCGCCGTAGTCGCACACGGTCGAGGTCAGCGTCTCGCTCCCCCCGGTGATGGCTCCCGTGTCAGCCGCATACAACGCCGTGCGGGAGCCGTCCGGGTTGACGACGAGAAGGGTGCGCACGTAGTGGGCCGTTCCCCCGTAGGCCTGGTGAAGGCTGCCGCCTGCGTCCACGAGGTCGTCGGCGGTGAACGTGATGTCGAGCTGGTCGGGAACGAAGCGGGCGGGCTTGCACAGGGCGTCGGCCATGCCCCGCATGCCTGTCACGGAGAAGCCGAACGGGTCGGCGGCGTTGACGTCGATCGTCGTGACGACGTCCCCGGACGCGAGATTGGTGAGCGTCCAGGTGCCGCTGACACCGGCCGCTGAGATGCTGGTGATCGAGCCGGTGATGCGATGGGTCGGCGCATATCGTCGCAGGTTCGTCAGCGACTGCCGGGCCTGGTCGCGGGTCGGCTTCGGGAAGTGCTTGGTGGTCTGGAGCTTCAGCTCCTTGACCACCTCGTCGAAACGCCCGAACTCTCGGTCCTCATAGACGCCGACGCTCTTGTGGCAGCCGACGCTCTGGACGAGGTCGGTGACCGCCATCGCGCTGGCGCCCTTGGCGAAGTACGACGCATCGGCGCCTGAACCCACGGGCGCCGCGACCTGACCGACGCTGACGCGGATCGGCTGGGGGGCTCGCCGGGCACCCCGGAAACTGTAGGTCCTGCCCGCTTTGACCGATCGCACCGTCACGGTCTGGACCGGCTTGTTGGCATGGTAGGCCGAGGTGATCACCGCATACATGCCTGGTGCGACCTTGGTCGAGAACGCGCCCTTCCTGGTGACCGTGACCGAGGTCAGCTCGGTGGTCCCGGTCAGCTTGGCGACGCGAACCGAAGGACGGAAGTAGCCGCTGAGCCTCGCGGGCGGCAGCGGGACCTTCCCCTTGAGGGTGGCCTTGGCTGCCCGAGCCGAGGGCGCTGGGGCCGCGGTGGACGGGCTCGGGGGCGCCGTGCCGAGAGCAACGACGACGGCGGCCGCGAGCATGACCCCGGCACGGCGTCGTCGGCCGTGCTCGGCGGTGCTTCGGGTCATCAGACCTCCCAGGCGGAAGCGGACGGGCGCCGAGTCGCAGCGCTGATCCTAGCCAGGGGACCGATCACTATCGTGACCACGTGCACCCCAGACCGCGGGACCTGTCCCGGGCGTTCTTCGTCATCGCCGCGCTGCTCGTCCCGTGGACGGTCTATCTGCTGCTGCGACTGCCGAGGCACTACGACGCCCACCACTACCGGCTCAGCTGGGTGGGCTTCGATCTTGCGCTCGTCGCCGCTCTCATCGTCACCGGGATAGCACTGGCCCGCCGGAGCCCGGCCTTGTCGCGCTATGCCGCCGGCCTGAGCATCATGCTCGTCATCGACGCCTGGTTCGACGTGCTGAACGCCGGCACCACCACCGACCGCGTCATGGCCGTGGCGGCGGCGGTGTTCATCGAGCTGCCGCTGGCCTATCTGTGCTGGCAGCTCGCGAGGGCCGGTGAACACCTTCAGGGCCCTGACCGGCCGGTGACACCACGCTGAGGTCAGCCGACCCGCTCGCACCGCCGGACACGATCGGCGCCGTCGGCATAGGCCTTGTCCGTGCCAGGGCCGCAGAAGATGGCGTCCGCCCCGGGGCCGCCGTGGATGACGTCGGCCTGGTCCATGCCGAGCAGCTGGTCCGCGCCGGGGCCGCCATGGATCTGGTCATCGGCCGTGCCACCCCGGATCCAGTCGTTGCCGGCGCCGCCCCAGATGCGGTCCAGGCCCTGCGCCCCGTTGACGAAGTCGGCACCAGCGCCGCCCCGCACCCTGTCGCGCCCCCGGTCGGCCAGCACCCAGAGCCGATACTTGGACGCCAGCCGGGACCCGTCCACCCGGTCGGCACCGAGCCGTGGCCACACCTCCAGGAACATCCTGGTGCCTCCCGCGAACGCGGCCGGAATGCGGCACCATGCGCCGATCCCCGGCGACACCGAGCGCTTGGTGCAGGTGCTCGGCAGGTCACGCCAGCGTCGCGTGCCGGTGTCGCGATAGAGCAGGCCGCCCCGGGACGGCGAGATCGTCAGCCGGCTGTTCTGCTGGCCCGACACATAGCGGTAGCCCCATCGGGTGCGGACGATGCGTGACTGGTTCTTGAGCGGCATGACGCGACCGAACGCGGGAGTGATCTCCGTGCGCGGGTGGCCGCCTTTCGGTCCGCCGTACGCCGCCGGCTCGGCCGCACTCCCACCCGCATGCCGTGGCCGGGCTTGTCCTGGACTGGCCTCGGCAGGGCCGGGCCCCACGGTGAGGATGGCCGGGGCGATGAGCAGAACGAGCGCGCGGACGACTCGCGGCGACACGACAACCTCCAGGGGACGCGGGCAACAACGCCGTCCCGACCCCCGACCCGGGACGCTTCCGGCCGTCCCAGTACCCCCTGCCGGGGAGCTCACACCTCACCACGGGCAGACGTCGCGACCCAGGCGCTGTCCGGTCGGGGTCCGCCGCCTAGGCAGAGACCGCCGCGAGGCTCGAGGTCACCGCCGCCATCGCCGGGATGACGGTGGCGCCGGTGGCGGGCGCGAGCCAGACGGTGGCGCCCTCTGCCAGGTCGAGCGCCCGGGCGTGCGACCGGGTCAGCACGACGTTGACCTCGCTGCCCTCCACCGTGAGCACCTGGAGCCGGATCTCGAAGCCGACCCGGAGCATGCGCGAGACCGTCCCCTCGACGGCTCCGGCGACCGTGGGCGCCATGGCGACGTCGATGTCGTGGGGGCGCAGGCTCGCCCCGTTGAGCCGGGTGACGTCGCCGAGGAAGCCCATGACGAACGGGTTGGCCGGCTCGTCATAGAGCTGGTCCGGCGTGCCGACCTGTTCGACGCGGCCCTCGTTGATGACCACGATGCCGTCGGCGACCTCCATGGCCTCCTCCTGGTCGTGGGTGACGAAGACGGTCGTCACGTGCACCTCGTCGTGCAGCCGCCGCAGCCACTCCCGCAGCTCTTTGCGCACCTTGGCGTCCAGCGCACCGAACGGCTCGTCCAGGAGCAGCACCGACGGCTCCACGGCCAGCGCCCGGGCCAGCGCCATCCGCTGGCGCTGGCCGCCGGACAGCTGGGCCGGATAGCGGTCGGCGAACTGGGACAGGTGCACGAGGTCGAGCAGCTCGCCCACCCGCTGCTCGATCCGGGAGCTCTTGGTACGGCGCGCGACCGGGCTCCATCGGGGGTGTCCGGGGGCGAAGCCCCCGGATGGCCGGATCTCGAGGCCGAACGCGATGTTCTTGGCCACGGTCATGTGCTTGAACACCGCGTAGTGCTGGAAGACGAAGCCCACGTTGCGCTTCTGGGGGGGCAGGCGGGTCGCGTTGGTGCCCTCGATGGAGACCGAGCCTTCGTCGGCCTGGTCGAGCCCGGCGATGATGCGCAGCAAGGTCGACTTGCCGCCACCGGACGGACCGAGCAGGGCGGTCAGCTCGCCGCTCGGCAACGACACGTTGACGTTGTCGAGCGCCACGAAGTCACCGAAGCGCTTGGTAACGCCACTGATCTCGATGCTCATGAGACTGGCTCCTTGGGTCGGAGCAGCGACACGATCACGATGCAGAGCACCGAGGCCGCCGCGAGGATGAACGAGGTGGCATAGGCCGCACCGGGGTCGAAGTTCTGGTACTTCTGCTCCACGATGAGCGTCGCCGTCTGCGTGCGGCCGGTGATGTTGCCGCTGACGATCTTGACCGCCCCGAACTCACCGAGGGAGCGGGCGAGGGAGAGGACGACGCCATAGACGACGGCCCACGTGATGCTGGGCAGGGTGATCCGCCAGAACGTCTGGCGGCCCGAGGCACCGAGGCTGCGGGCCGCCTGCTCCTGGTCGTCACCGATCTCGGTGAGCACAGGGACGACTTCGCGGATGACCAACGGGAGGGCCACGAAGCAGGTCGCCATGATCATGCCCGGGGCCGCGAAGATCACCTGGAAGCCGGCTCCCTCGAGCGTGGGGCCGAACCAGCCGGTCCGGCCGTTGTAGACCAAGAGCAGGGCCAGGCCCACGACCACCGGCGACACCGAGAGCGGGACGTCGATGAGTGCCGACAGCAGCCGTTTGCCGGGGAACTCGTAGCGCACCAGCAGGATCGAGATCGTCACCCCGAAGACCAGGTTGATCACGACCGCCCAGAACGCCACCCCCAGGGTCAGCCGAAGGGCGTTGGTGACGGTCGGCTCGCTGAGCGAGTCGAGGATGGCCGACAGGCCGGGCCGCAGGGTCTCGCGGACGACCAGGGAGACCGGCCACAGCACCAGCATGACGACATAGCCGACCGCGAGGATGCGGAAGACCCAGCGCACGGACCGAGACAGCTCAACCACGACGGGCCACCCGTCGCTGCAGCAGGTCGAGGCCGACGATGACCGCCAGGGCGACCCCGAGCATCACCGTCGCCAGGCTGGCGGCGGCCGCCGGGTTGCCACCCTCCACGAAGGAGAGCACCCGCACCGACACGACCTCGGTCTGGAACGGCAGGTTGCCCGACAGCAGCACCAGCGAGCCGTACTCGGCGATGGCCCGCGCGAACGACAGCGCCGACCCGGCCGCGATCGCCGGCGCCAGCGACGGCAGGATCAGCCGCCGAAGGATGGTCGACCGGCGCGCGCCGAGGGAGGCGGCCGCCTCCTCGACGTCGTGGTCGAGCTCCTCCAGCACCGGCTGGACCGTGCGCACGACGAACGGCAGCGTCACGAAGGCCAGCGCCAGGGTGACCGCGTTGCGGCTGTTGGCCCAGTCGAGGCCGACCGGACTGCGGGGACCATAGAGCGAGAGCAGCACGAGCCCGGCGACGATGGTCGGGAGCGCGAACGGGATGTCGATGACGACGTCGAGGATGCGCTTGCCCCAGAACCGGTCGCGGACCAGGACCCACGCGATGATCGTCCCCATGACCGCGTTGTTCGCGGTCACCACCAACGCCTGACCCACGGTCAGCCGGATCGCGGCCAGCGTCTGCGGGTTGGTCAACGTGGCGAAGTAGTCGGACCAGCCGCCGCCCGCAGCGGTCACGACGAGCGCGGCCAACGGGATGAGCACGAGCAGGCTGAACCAGGTGACCGCGATCCCGAGGCTCAGCGTCGAGGTCGGCGTCAGCGTGCTGGTCAGCACAGGCCGGTGCCGGCGCGCCCCCTCGCGGCGCGCCGGTCCGGTCTCGGGGAGGACGGCTGTCACTCGAGGGTCCCCGTCTCCTGCTGCAGCAGGGTGATGACGCCGTTGTCCTCGTCGAAGAACGTGGTGTTGGCGGTCGCCCAGCCCCCGAAGTCGTCGTCGATCGTGTAGAGGCTGGTCGGCTGCGGGAACGGGTTGGCCGGGTCGTTGGCGCCGACGACCTCGGGCAGCGTCACGCCGTCGATCACGGGACGGAAGCCGGACTCGGCATAGTCCGCCTGGCCCTCGGCACTGGTCATCAGGGCCAGCAGGTCGGCGGCCCTGGGGTCGGCGTCCTCGAGGACGGCGGCCGGGTTCTGGATGAGCAGGGTGTCGTCCGGGACGACATAGTCGACATCGGCGCCGTTGGCGCGGGCGATGATGGCCTCGTTCTCATAGGACAGCAGCACGTCGCCATTGCCCTCGGTGAACGCCGTGGTGGCGTCACGAGCGGACGACGGCAGCGCGATGGTGTTGCCCAACAGCCTCGCGACATAGGCCTTGGCCTCGTCCTCGCTGCCACCCGCGCCGGTGATGTGCGCCCAGGCGGCCAGGATGTTCCACTTCGCCGATCCCGACGACGCCGGGTTGGGCGTGATGATCTCGACGCCGGGCTTGACCAGGTCGTCCCACCCCTGGATCCCCTGGGGGTTGCCGGGGCGCACCACCATGACGACGACCGACGAGGTCGCGATGCCCTGGGTCGCGTTGTCCTTCCAGCTTGCGTCGACCTGGCCCGAGTCCACCAGGCGCTGCATGTCCGGCTCGAGGGAGAGGTGCACGAGGTCGGCGTCGAGCCCGCCCTCGACCGCCCGGCTCTGGTCGCCGGAGGCGCCGTAGGACGTGGCGATGGTGACGTCCTTGCCTGCGTCGGTCTCCTCGAAGTCCGCGAGGACCGGCTCGTTCGCCGCCTCCAGGACCGAGAACCCGACGACGCTCAGATCGGCGCCCCCGGAACCGTCACCTGAGCCACCCGAGGTGGAGGCACAGCCGGTGACGGCGAGGAGGCCGGCGAGTGCCAGAACAGCCGCGAGGGAGCGAGCTCGCATGAGGGTTCCTTCCATCCGTTTGGTCTATTTTCTCTACTTGTTTACTAGACTTTATTCTCTTAGGCCTTGCGGCGCATCCCTTGCGCACCGTGACCTCGCTCACGGCGGTCGCCCCGGGGGAAGCCGGATCCAGCCCGCGACGTTGATCCCTCAACCACCGAAGAGACGGCTATCGTTGACCGTTGCCATCAAGACGGGCTCGTCACGGAGACCGTGGAAGGAAGCAGACGCGTCGTGACCAAGCAGGTCCACCAACTCGACCGCGTGATCATCAGGTTCGCCGGAGACTCCGGCGACGGGATGCAGCTCACCGGGGACCGGTTCACCCATCAGTCGGCGGCCTTCGGCAACGACCTGTCGACGCTGCCCAACTTCCCCGCCGAGATCCGAGCGCCCCAGGGCACCCTGCCCGGTGTCTCGTCGTTCCAGGTCCACTTCGCCGACCACGACATCCTGACGCCCGGCGACGCCCCCAACGTGCTCGTGGCGATGAACCCCGCCGCGCTGCGAGCCAATCTCAAGGACCTGCCCAAGGGCGCGACGATCATCGTCGACACCGCCGATTTCTCCGGACGCAACCTGACCAAGGCCGGCTATGACGCCAACCCGCTCGCCGACGACTCGCTGAGCGACTACATCGTCCACGACCTCGACCTGACCGGCATGACCGTGGAAGCGGTCAAGGAGTTCGGGCTCACCCGCAAGGACGCCTCCCGGGCCAAGAACATGTTCGCGCTGGGCCTGGTCTCGTGGATGTACGGTCGGCCGGTCGAGTCGACGCTCGACTTCCTGGCGACCCGGTTCGCCCGGTTCCCCGACATCCGGGACGCCAACATCGCCGCGTTCAAGGCGGG
>JAGQUE010000149.1 GCA_020438665.1 Nocardioidaceae bacterium
GCCAGAAGTCGCGGAAGTAGAAGTGCCCGCTGTGCTCGCCGCCGAAGATGGCGTCGGTGTCGGCCATGGTGGCCTTGATGAAGGAGTGGCCGACCCGGGTGCGGATGGGGTGTCCGCCCAGCTGCCGCACGATCTCGGGGACGGCCCGGCTGGTGATCAGGTTGTGGATCACGGTGGCGCCGGGCTCCTTGGCCAGCTCGCGGGCGGCGATGAGGGCTGTCAGCGCCGACGGCGAGACGGCCTCGCCCCGCTCGTCGACCACGAAGCACCGGTCGGCGTCGCCGTCGAAGGCGAGCCCGAGGTCGGCACGCTCGGCGAGGACCCGCTCCTCGAGGTCGCGCAGGTTCTCCGGCTCGATCGGGTTGGCCTCGTGGTGGGGGAAGCTGCCGTCGAGCTCGAAATAGAGCGGCACCATCTCGATCCGCTCGTGCAGCGGTCCCAGCACGGCGGGCGCCGTCAGGCCGGCCATGCCGTTGCCGGCGTCGACCACGATCTTGAGCGGCCGGCCGAGGACCGGGGCCAGCATCCGCACCTGGTCGGCATAGGCCTCGAGCACGTCGGTCTCGTCGATCCGGCCGCGGGTGGCGGCGCGGACGGGCTGGCCCGTGGCGACGGCGTCGCGGATCGCGGACAGCCCGGTGTCGGCACCGACGGGCCTGGCCTGGGAGCGGCACAGCTTGATGCCGTTGTAGTGCGCAGGGTTGTGGCTCGCGGTGAACATGGCGCCGGCACGGTCGAGGTGGCCGGACGCGAAGTAGAGCTGGTCGGTCGACGCCAGGCCGATGTGGGTGACGTCGGCGCCGGCGAGTGCGGCCCCTTCGGCGAAGGCGGCGGCGAGGCCGGCGGAGCTCGGGCGCATGTCCTGGCCGACGACGATCGCCGGGACCCCGGTGACGGTGACGAAGGCGTTGCCGACGGCGTGGGCGAGCCGCTCGTCGAGCTGCTCGGGGACAAGGCCGCGCACGTCGTAGGCCTTGAACACCGCGTCGAGGCGCTGCGAGAGGGCACTCGACGTGGGCATGGTGGTCAGACTATCCGCCCTCGTCGGGTGGTCTCACTCGGTGGTGAGGACGCGCAGATGTCCGCGACGTGCGGTCTCGCGGCCCGTCTCGGCCGCCGGTTGTACGACGGGAGCGGGCGCGGGGCGGGCGGCCTCGCGGACGGCGTCGGCGAGGGCGAGCAGGTCGTCCTCGCGGGGCCCGACCGTCGCCGGGTCGGGCGCGAGCCGCAGCACCTCCCAGCCGCGGGGCGCGGACAGCCTCTCGCTGTGCAGGCCGCACAGGTCATAGGCGTGAGGCTCGGCATAGAGCGCGAGCGGGCCGAGGACGGCGGTCTGGTCGGCATAGACATAGGTCAGCGTCGCGACCGCCGGACGGCCGCACGCGGTGCGCGAGCAGCGGCGTGAGGGAGTCACGCGGCCGACGGTACCGCCCGATCGCGCCAGGTCCGATTAGGCTCGCGGTGTGCAGGAACAGCGGCCGGCCCGTCGGCGCACCCGGGACCGGCGAGGTCGCGGGATGCGCGGCCCAGCGGTGCTCCCCGAGCGCCTCGGCACGCCGGCGCTCACGACGCCGCGCGAACGGTTCGACGCCGTCGTCCTCGACGTGGTCGCCGATCTCGAGGAGCGCTGGGCCGACCGCCTCGGTCTGGTCGAGTACGCCGTCGAGGACGCCCCGCAGATCCCCGACGACTGGGGCACCGCGACGGTGCCGCTGTCGTCGCTGGTGCGCGGCAGCGGGGCGACGCCGACCCGGATCGTGGTGTTCCGGCGCCCGATCGAGCACCGAGCGGAGACGCGGACCGACCTCGAGGCGATGGTGCACGCCGTGGTCGTCGAGCAGGTCGCGGAGCTGTTGGGTCTGCGCCCCGACGAGGTGGACCCGCGCTATGAGCCGGACTGACCGGTCACGCCCAGCACCGGTCCGACGTACGGCGCGAGGGAGTGCCTCGGCAGGTCGGTGACGGGGAGGACCGTCGCACCGTCGCGGTCGGCGAGGACGATCGCCGCGGAGATGGTCGTCCCCGACGGCAGCACGGTGACGAGGGCCGCGCCGTCGGGGAGCGCGATCTCCTCGCCGGCGTCCGGTGTCACGTCGACGGCCCGGTCGAGCAGGGAGGTGCCGTCGGCGTCGAAGACGTCGACCTGGACGGTGCCGGCGGCGGCGGCTCCCGCGAGGACGAGCGTTCCGGTGCCGTCGGGCACGAGCGCAGCGCCGCGGTCCTCGAGCCGGACGGCCGACGGGGTGGCGGCCGGGTCGCCGTCGATGGTCGCCGAGAGCGAGGCCGTCACGGGCTCAGTGGCGGTCACGACGAGCCCGAGCGATCCTCGCGCGACCTTGGTGGCCAGGGCGCCGTCGAGGGGCACCGGAACGACACCCCCGGGGCGGATCCGGATCTCCTCGACGTCGGCCGGCGTGAAGACGTTGGTGTCCGTGACGAACTGGAGCGTGGCGACCGCCTCGTTGTCGTTGGGGTTGGCGAGGACCAGTGTGCGGGTTCCGTCGCCGGGGGGAAGGCCCAGGACGAGGTTGGTCAGCGACGGCTCCGCCTGGCCGGCGACCCAGTCGTGGCGCTGCTCCTCCTCCTGGAGCCCGACACGGTCGATGACGCTGACGGTGGCGCGACCGCGCGAGACGTCGGCACGGACGGCCAGGAAGCCGCGCCGGGGCAGCACACTGGCCAGGTCGATGGTGACGGTGCCGAGCCCGGGGACGCTGATGCCTTTGAGGTCGGAGGCCTCGAGCTCGCCGCGCCCGGAATAGACGGTCAGGTCGACGACGGCCGCCCCGGTGTCGGGGTTGTCGAGCTCGAGCACGGAGTCGTGGTCCAGCCGTGCCCCCAGCCCGGTGAACCAGGTCTCGGCGGTCGGCTCGGGACACGAGACCGCGGCCAGCGGCGAGGCGTCCGAGCGGGTGGCGACCAGACCGACGGCCGGCTCTTCCACCGCGCTGAGCGCCACGGGGGCGAGCGCCTCCCGCGTGGCGACGGCGTTGCCGCCGACCTTGACCCCCTCGGGCGGAGGCGAGGACTCGAGGAGCTCGCGCAGCCGGACCCGCCCCTCGGTGCCCTCGGCGTTGGCGATCATCACGGGCCCCGCATCGGTCGCACCGGGACAGACCCGGTCGATCCGCTCGAGCTGCCCCTCGGTCGGGGGCTGGACGACGGTGACGCTCTCGCGGGGCCCGACGAGTAGGGCACCACCGAGCGCGAGCAGCGGGAGCGCGGCGGCGAGCACCGTGACCGTGTCGGGTCGGCGGCGCGACCGTCCCGCGGAACGCCGACCGCGACGCGCTGTCGGCTCGGGGGCCGACGGAGCCGGGGTGGGGGCCGGGGTGGGCGGCGGGGTCATCGCGGCCGCCTCCTCGTCAGCGTCGGGGCGCAGAGCACAAGGACGAGCACCAGCCCGATCAGCTGGGCGATCACGAGGATCGTGCGCAGCACCGAGCCGGGCCCGACGACGGCGTCACGGGCGAGGTTGCGCTCGACGTGCCACGCCCGCGTGCTGCGGTCACTGGCGCTGGCCTGGCTGAGCCCGGCCGTGGCGTCGAGGGTGGCGGCGACCTGGGGATCGGCCGGAGCGGCCAGGACGACGTACTCGATCCCGGCGTCGCTGAGCGCGCCGGAGGACGAACCGGTGGGGCGGGCGACGAGGGTGCGGACGGCGTCGGTGAACTCGGTGTCCTCGGGCGTCAGCGCCTCGATCTCGTCCTCCCCGAGGGTGGTGCCGTCGCCGCGGCGGACGGTGTAGCCGAGCCCGTCGGCGACGGTGCCGCGCAGGATCAGCACGCCGTGCTGGCTGCCCTCCAACGAGCTGTCGACCATGTAGGCCGGCACCGTGTCGTCGGGCTCGGTGGTCAGCGAGTCGTGGCCGCCGAGCATGAACCAGCCGGTGCCGACGAGCACCATGGCGCCCAGGAGCAGCGTGCCCGCGGCGCCGACGGCGCGTCGCCAGGCTCCGCTGAGCTGATGGGTCAGCTCCTCGGCGGCGAGGACGACGGCCGTGATGAACGCGCCCTGGACGACGACGACCAGCACGCCCAGCCCCGGCCGGGTCGTTCCCCCGATGACCGGGATGCTGACCAGCGAGAGAAGCAGGGCGACACCAACCGCCACGACAGCGATGATCCAGGCGCCGGTCACGAGGAGCCGCGGCCCGCGCGGCAGCAGCGCCAGGACAGCCAGTGCCGCGACGACGGCGCCGAGATAGAACGGCGCGGGGTCACCGGCGGCGACCCCGGTGAGGAGGTCCCACCGGGAGATGGAGGCCGCCGGGAGCCGGCCGGCCTCGAGGAGGAGGCCGCCGGGCCGCCCCTGGAGGAGCAGGGGCAGGACCCACGGGAGCAGCAGCAGGACCGCCACCCCCACGGCGACGAGTGGCGGCCCCGCGACGGAGCGCTGGCGCACGGCGGCGGGACTGATGGCCAGGGCGAGCGAGAGCACCACCACCGCGACCACCAGCACCGTCAGCCAGAGCGCCGGGGTGAAGGCGCTGGCCAGCGACAGGAGCAGGCCGGTGCGCCACCCGGCTCGCCAGCGCCGGTCCGGTTCGGGGTCGCCGAACCCGAGGGCCGCGTGGGCGATCCAGGGCAGCAGCGCGGTGGACACCACGGTGCCGAGCCGGCCCTCACCCCAGGCGCCGCTGGTGATGGGGAGGAGGGCATAGACGACCGCGCCCCATGCCAGCACCCAGCGCGACGCGCCCTCGGCGCTGCGCAGGTGGCCTGCGACGCGAAGGAAGCGCCAGGCGCCCCAGAGCGCCACCGGCACCGACAGCACCAGCACGAGCGAGACGAGCAGCGGGGCGTCGCCGCCGAGCAGCGACCCCCCGACCGCCAGCGGCAGCAGATAGGCCGGCGCCGGGACGTCGGTTCCGTTGAGCAGGGCGTGCCAGTGCTCGACATAGGTGCCCCACCACGACGATGCCGCCAGCGGTGCCGGGGAGAGCCCCGCGCCGGAGACGTGGCCCCATGCCGCCCGGGAGCCGATCAGCGCGGCGACCACGAACAGCGCGAGCAGCACGGCGACCGGGTTGGTCAGGAAGCGCACGACGATGCCCGAGTCCTCCGCGAGCTCGTCCTCGTCCTGGACGCGATGGACGGGGCCGCCCTCGGCCCCGAACTTGGCCGCGCGCCGTCGTTCGGCGACGTCCTGGGCCTGGAGGGTCACGGCGGCGGCGAGGTCGCTGAGGAAGTCCAGCCCGTGCCGATAGGGCAGCCACCCGGGTGCGAGGAGCGGCTTGACCTCGTCGCGGTCGACGGTGACCCGGTCGCGTCGCTTGCGGCGGGCCGCCGCGATCTGACCGGGGTGGGCATAGATCGACAGCAGGGCGGCCAGCTCGTCGAGCGCCTCGCCCACGGACCGCACGAGCAGGAAGCCGATCACCCGCCAGAACGTGCCGAAGGCAAGTCGGATGGTCCGCCACAGCAGGAACCGCGACGGCGAGTTGGCCAGGAGCGTGAACAGTGCGCTGCGGCGTTCTTGGAAGTGGGTGTGGCGACCGGTCAGCGGGGTCTGGCGCAGGCCGCGATGGGCCGCCTCGGCGTGGAAGACGACCGCCTGCGGCACGATCACCGTGTGGCGACCCGCGAGCGCTGCGCGCCAGCCGAAGTCGAGGTCGTTGCCAAAGATCGGCAGCTCCCGGTCGAACCCGCCCAGCTCCTCGAGCACCCACCGCCGCACCAGCATCCCGGCCGTGTTGACGGCGAGCACCCGTCGCTGGTCGTCGTGCTGCCCCTGGTCGTACTCCCCACGCTCGAGCCCGGTCTCGCGGCGACCGGTCCCGGTGATGGTGATGCCGAGCTCGAGCAGCCGCCTGAGCGACGGCCACTCGCGCAGCTTGGGCCCGAAGATGTCGGCCTCGGGGTGGGCCCGCGCCGCCGCGAGGAGCTCCTCCAGCGCCGTCGGCGCCGGGTTGGCATCGTCGTGGAGCAGCCAGACCCAGTCACTGTCGGTGGCGTCGAGCCCGAGCTGGACGGCGTCGCCGTAGGACGTGCTGCGCGGCGCGGTGTGCAGCGCGTCGCGACCCCAGGCGTCGGTGATCAGCTGGGGGCTCTCGTCCTTGCTGCCGGTGTCGACGGCGACCCGCACATCGACGGGCACGGTCTGCGCAGCGATCCCCTCGAGCACGGCGGGCAGCCAGGTGGCGCCACCGTGGCTGACCAGGAGCGCCGCGACAGTCACCGGAGCAGCCTAGCGAGGGGACCCGAGCCCCCGGCTGGAGGCCGGTGAGCGACGTCGGCGCCGGTCAGACGACGCGCTTCTTGAGCTTGCGGCGCTCGCGCTCGGACAGGCCGCCCCAGATCCCGAAGCGCTCGTCGTTCATCAGCGCGTACTCGAGGCAGTCCTGGCGGACGTCACAGGTCTGACAGACCTTCTTGGCCTCGCGGGTGGAGCCGCCCTTCTCGGGGAAGAACGCTTCGGGGTCGGTCTGAGCGCACAGCGCTCGTTCCTGCCAGCCCGCTTCTTCGGCGTCCGGCTCGAGAAGGAAAAGTTCTCGCACGGTGTTCGCCCTTTCGACCCGATGGTGCGTGTTCCCCACCGGTACCCCGGGGCGGGGCACCGAAAACACACTGTGGGAATTACAGTCCTGTGGTCCCACAAAGTCAAGCCCGGATCTGGTATGAGGTGTGGACTAGACCGGCCCCACGCCCCCGCGTGGACCGCCGTACGGCAGGGTTGGACCATGCGAGACATCACCGTGCTGTCGGGCGGGATCGGCGGTGCCCGGTTCCTCCAGGGGCTCCTCCATGGCATCCGCGAGGGCCTGCTCCCCGGCGTCGCCGGGGACGCGCGGGTGACCGTGGTCGCCAACACCGCCGACGACCTGTGGGTACACGGCCTCAAGGTCTGCCCCGACCTCGACACGGTCATGTACACCCTCGGTGGAGGCATCGACGCCGAACGCGGCTGGGGCCGGCGCGACGAGACGTGGAGCGTTCGCGAGGAGCTCGCCGCCTATGGCGTGCAGCCGACGTGGTTCGGCCTCGGCGACCGCGACATCGCCACCCACCTCGTCCGCACCCAGATGCTCGACGCGGGCTACCGGCTCTCCGAGGTGACCGAGGCACTGTGCGCGCGGTGGCGCCCCGGCGTCCGACTGCTGCCGATGTCCGATGACCGGGTGGAGACCCACATCGCCGTCGCCGACCCCGAGGCACCCAGCGGACGGCGCGCGATCCACTTCCAGGAGTACTGGGTCCGGCTGCGCGCCGAGGTGCCCGCCGAGGCGGTCGTCGTGGTGGGGCTCGCCGAGGCGACGCCGGCCCCGGGCGTGCTCGAGGCGATCGCCGAGGCCGACCTCGTCCTGGTGCCACCGTCCAACCCGGTGGTGTCGGTGGGGACCATCCTGGGCGTCCAGGGCGTCACCGAGGCGCTCCAGGCGACCACCGCCCCCGTCGTCGGCGTCTCCCCCATCATCGGGGGGACCCACGTGCGCGGCATGGCCCAGCAGCTGCTGACCGCGATCGGGGTGCCGGTCACCGCCGCCGGGGTGGGCCTCCACTACGGCGCCCGGTCGGCCGGCGGGGTCCTCGACGGCTGGCTGGTGGCCGACTCCGACGGGGCGCTCGTCCCCGAGCTCACCTCCGGCGGCCTCGCGTGCCGCGCCGTCCCCCTGCTGATGACCGACCACGACGCGACCGCGGCCATGGTCGCCGCGGCTGTCGCGCTGGTGTCGTGAGCGGTCGCCTCACCGTCGTCGCCCCGGACGGCGTCCTCGAGGTCCGCGCCGGCGACGACCTGGTGGCGCTGCTGCTCGATGCCCTCGCCGGCGAGGGAGAGTCGCTCGCGGACGGCGACGTCGTGCTGGTGACCAGCAAGGTCGTCGCCAAGGCGGAGGGCCGGGTCGCGACCGGTGACCGGCACGAGGCGCTGCTGGCCCAGCCCCACCGCGTGGTGGCACGGCGCGGCGCCACGCTCATCGTCCGCACCGAGCTGGGCCTGACCCTCGCCGCCGGCGGCATCGACGCCTCCAACGTCGAGGCGGGCCGGATCGTGCTGCTGCCCGAGGACCCGGATGCCTCGGCCCGTGCGATGAGAGCGGCGATCCAGGAGCGCACGGGCGTGCGGGTCGCCGTGATCGTCACCGACACCGCCGGGCGTGCCTGGCGCGAGGGCCAGACCGACCTCGCGATCGGCGCCGCCGGGCTGCGCGTCGTCGAGTCCTTCGCCGGCCGCACCGACTCCTATGGCAACCCGCTGGTCGTGACGGCCCCGGCCGTCGCCGACGAGCTCGCCGGCGCCGCCGAGCTGGCGCAGGGCAAGCTCGCCGCGCGCCCGTTCGCCGTGGTGCGGGGACGAGCCGACCTGGTGCTGCCCGTGGCCGAGGACGGCGACGGCGCGGGAGCGCTGGTGCGGCCGCCGACCGGTGACCTGTTCGGGTTCGGTGCCCGCGAGGCGGTGGTGCGGGCCCTGGCCGGCGACCCCGCCGATCAGGAGGCGTTCGGCTCCCCCGCGAGCCCTGACGAGCTGGACCGGGCGCTGACCGAGGTCCTCGGCGAGGGCGCCGCGGTGGCGACCGCCGACGGTGTCGTGGTCGCCGGCCCGCCGGAGGTGGTGTCCGCGGTGGCCTTCGCCCACGGCTGGCTGGCCGAGGCCGGCGACGAGGGCGTCCACGTCATCCCTAGGCCAGGTCCTGGTGCCCGGTCTCGTGGAGCGACTCCACCAACGCCTTGACGTCCTGGGCGCGGTCGGTGGTGGTGACGAGCAGGGCGTCACCGGTGTCCACCACGACGACGTCGTCCAACCCGATCACCGCGACGACGCGATCGGGGTGGGTGACCACGAGGCCCGACGCATCCACCACCCGGACACGTCGCGGGTCGCCCAGCACCGCGACGCCGTCCGGCGTGGCCGGGAGCAGCGTGCGCAGGTTGGCGAAGTCACCGATGTCGTCCCAGCCGAAGGTGCCCGGCACGACCGCCACGCGGCCGAGGTCGGCGGCGGGTTCCGCGACCGCGTGGTCGATGGCGATCCGGGGCAGCGTCGGCCAGACCTCGTCGAGCGAGCCGAGGTCGGCGGCGACCGCTCGGAGCTTGGCCGCGAAGCCAGGGTGGTGGTGCGCGAGCAGGTCCAGCAGCACGCCGGGTCGTGCGACGAACATGCCGGCGTTCCACAGGTGGTGCCCCGCCGCCAGATAGGAGGCCGCGACGTCGGCGGACGGCTTCTCGACGAAGCGTGCCACCGCGTAGACGCCCGGCTGTCCCGGCAGCGGGTCGCCCTGCCGGATATAGCCGAACCCGGTGGCCGCATGCGTGGGGGCGATGCCGATGGTGACCAGCCAGTCCTCCCGCGCGGCGTCCACCGCACGCCGGACACAGTCGGCGAAGGCGTCGTCGTCGGTGATGACGTGGTCGGCGGCGAACGACCCCATCACCGCCTGCGGGTCACGGGTCTCGAGCACCGCCGCCGCGAGCCCGATCGCCGCCATCGAGTCACGCGGGGCCGGCTCGGCGAGAACGGCATCCGCCGGGAGGCCGGCCAGCTGGGCGGCGACGGCGTCACGGTGGGCTCGGCCGGTCACCACCAGCACCCGGTCGGCGGCCAGCGGACCGAGACGGTCGACGGTCGCCTGGAGCAGGGAGCGGCCGCCGCCGGTGAGGTCGTGGAGGAACTTGGGACGGGCGCGCCGGGAGAGCGGCCAGAGCCTGGTGCCGGCGCCTCCGGCCGGGACGACGGCCCAGAAGTGCTCGATCTCGCCCATGGAGGCGCAGCCTACGCTGGCGCCGTGACGACGTTCCGCGACCTGCTGACGACGCGCCTGCGGCACCGCCCCGGCGACCCGCTGGTCACCTTCTATGACGAGGCGACCGGCGAGCGCACGGAGCTCTCGGTGACGACCTATGCCAACTGGGTGGCCAAGATGGCGTCGCTGCTGGTGGACGAGCTGGGCCTTGAACGCGGCGACCGGCTGCTCGTGGACCTGCCGGCCCACTGGCTGGGGCCGGTGGTTCTCGGCGCCGCCTGGACCGCGGGGCTCGAGGTCGTCTGGGACGGCGAACCGGACGCCGTGGTGTGCGGTCCCGACGCGCTCGGCCGTTGGGCGGCCCGCGCCACCGAGCTGCCCGTGGTCGCCACCGCGCTGCTGCCGCTCGGCGTGCGGTTCACGTCGCCGCTGGCCGACGGCGTCCACGACCTCGGCGTAGCGGTGTGGGGCCAGCCCGACTCGTTCGTCCCCTGGGACCCGCCGACCGAGGACGACCCGGCGGTGGCCGGCACCAGCCACGGCGCGCTCTGGGCCGGCGCCTCCAGCGGCACCACCGTCTCGTCGGGCGCGCGGCTGCTCTCGACGGCCAGCCCGACGTCGGCCGCGGGCCTGGCGTCGTTCACCGACACCGTGGCGACGGGCGGGTCGCTGGTCCTCGTCCGCCATGCCACGCCGCCGCGCCTCGACGCCATCGCCGCGGCGGAACGCGCCACGGCGCGGTGGGACGGTCAGCCGACGAGGTCGTAGCCCGCGAAGCCCTCGCCCAGGAAGCGCCGCTCGGCGAAGCCGTTCGCGGTCCCGCGCAGCAGCCACAGATAGCCCGTGGTCTTCTCCCGAACGATCACGTCCGGGCGCGGGCCGCCGTTGACGAGCCCGTCGCCGATGGTCCAGTCGTACGGCGCCAGGTCGACGCTGAGCGTCCGCGCGGCGTTGACCAGGCCACCGGGGCCGTTGCCGGGATAGAACTTCATCGCGGGACCGACGCGGAAGAGGCTGTCGGGGGCACCATCGCCGTCCCAGCGACCGACACCCAGCTGACGCCCGGCCTTGATGGGGCCATAGGCGACATAGCTGGGCTTGAGGCCGCTGAGACCCGCACCGGGATAGATGCGCATGCCCCCACCTCGGGGCTGGCCCATCAGGTCGGGGAAGCCGTCGCCCGTCGTGTCGCCGACCGCGGCGAGCAGCTGGACGCTGCCGAAGCCGGTGCCGATCTTGATCCGCTTGCCGAAGTGGCCGGTGCCGTCACCGCGTCGCAGCCACAGCACACCGGTCAGCCGGTTGCGGACCACCAGGTCCCCGAACCCGTCCCGGTCCCAGTCGCCGACATTGAGCAGCAGGTTGACGTCGGGCAGCGAGAGCCCGCTGTCGATGGGACGGCCGACGTTGAAGGCACCGCTGTTGGTGAGCACCTGGAGGCGGCCGTTGCGGATCCCGACGACGTCGGCGACGCCGCTGCCGGTGATCTCCGCAGCGGAGAACCCGGCGAGGTTGCGGAACCTGTTGAACGGTCCGATCGCATGG
>JAGQUE010000150.1 GCA_020438665.1 Nocardioidaceae bacterium
ACGCCGTACTGGTCCTCGAAGATCATGAAGATGCCGGACAGGAAGTCCTTCACCAGGCTCTGGGCACCGAAACCGAAGGCGACTCCCAGAATGCCCGCGCTGGCGATGATCGGGGCGATGTCGACGAACTCGCCGAGGATCATCGTCCCGACGACCGCGATCACGACGCCACTGGAGATGCTCTTGAGGAGGCTGCCCATCGTTCTGGCCCGCTGGACCCTGCGGCTCGGGTCGCCGGTGGAGAGCGCGCTCATCCGGTCACCCAGGACGCCGTCCTCGGCGCGGTGGACGATGCGGTCGATGACCCGATGGAGCGACCAGCGCACCACCAGACCCACCAGTATCAAGACGATGATCGTCAGCGGGATGCCCAGCACGAAGTCACGGATGTCAGCCCAGTCCATGAGGCCCAGTATCCTGGCCGGGTGATCCAGCCCGACCAGAGCCGCGCCGCCGTCCGTCTCACCACCCGCCTGAGCGCCCTGCTCGTCGCCGTCGGTCTCGTGCTGCTCCCCGGAGCCGCCCTGGCTGAGGTGCCGGAGGGCTGGAGCAACCCCGACCCGGTCGCCCCGCTCCACGCGATCCTGGTCTTCCTGGTCGGCCCGATCGGCCTGTTCGCACTGATCTGGCTGCTCGCCTCGGCGGGTCACCTCGTGCGCGACGCCAAGGCCGTGCCGTCGATCACCGACCCCGCACCCGAGTCGCGCGAGGTCGGCCTCGACGCCCTCATGGCCGGCCGGGACGACGAGCCGGCCGCGATCGAGGCGGGCTCCGACAAGGACTGACCGGGCCCGCCCAAAGGCGGGGGCTCAGCCCTGGCTGTCCCTCTCCTGCGCCGCGAGCGCGCGGGTCATGTCTGCCAGCCCCTCGCGCACATAGCGCTTGGCGGCCGGGTTGGCGTCGGACTCGTCGAGCCACTGCCCGATGCGGGCGACGACCTCGGCCGAGACGAGCGGCATCGGGAACATGTACTCCAGTGCCGTCGAGGCCCGCTGGGTGCCCTTCTCCTCCCAGATGGTGGCCGCCACCTCGAGGTACTTCTCCAGGTAGGGCGCCAGCAGGTCGGCCTGGTCGGGCACCGGGAAGGCATAGGCGATCTGCCGCTGGGTCTCGTTGGCGACGTCGTCGCGCTCGATCGCGTCGCGCCACGCCTGGGCCTTGGCCTCGGCGGTCGGCCGCACCGTCAGCGCGAGGGCCGCGTGCTCCTGGCCAGAGATCGTCTTGTCACGGGTCAGCTCCTCGTCGATCCGGGCCTGGTCGGCCCGGCCGCCCCGCGCGAGCGAGGTGAGCAGGGTCCAGCGCAGATCGGTGTCGACGGTGAGCCCGGGCAGCGTGGTGGAGCCGCCGAGCAGCCCCGCGACGAGGTCGAGCGCCTCGTCGGAGCGGGCCGCGGCGGCATAGGCGCGCACGAAGGCCAGTTGGTGGTCCGAGCCCGCCTCGGCCTCCTCGAGAAGGCCGCGCAGACCGTTCTCCCAGCGAGCCCGCAGCGCCGCGCGACCTGACGGGTCCGAGTAGTAGCTGATCGCGGTCTGGACATAGCCGGGCAGCCGCCCGATGGCCGTCGTGTCGGTCTCGCTGGCGATCCCGCGAAGGACGAGCTCGACGAAGTCGGTGGCCGCCATCTCGGCGTCGCGGGTCATGTCCCAGGTCGCCCCCCACAGCAGGGCGCGGGCCAGCGAGTCGTCGACCTTGTCGATCGAGGCGACCGCGGTGGCCAGGGAGCGCTCGTCGAGTCGGATCTTGGCATAGGTCAGGTCACCGTCGTTGAGCAGCAGGAGGTCGGGCTGGGCCACGCCCACCAGCTTGGGCACGTCGGTCGAACCGCCCTGGACGTCGATCTCGAGCGACGTACGACGGGTGAGCGCGCCATCGACCAGGTCATAGAGGCCGATGCCGATCCGGTGACGACGGATGGTCGGGAACTCCTCGGCCGCCGTCTGGGCGACCGCGAACCGCGTGAACGCGCCGTCGTCGCCCACCTCGAAGTCGGGAGCCAGGGTGTTGACGCCCGAGGTCTGCAGCCACTCCTGGGCCCACGTCGTGAGCTCGCGGCCCGACGCCTTCTCGAGGGCGGCCAGCAGATCGCTGAACTCGGAGTTGGCGAACTCGTGGGCCTTGAAGTAGTCGCGCAGGCCGGAGAGGAACTCCTCGATCCCCACCCAGGCGACCAGCTGCTTGAGGGTCGAGGCGCCCTTGGCATAGGTGATGCCGTCGAAGTTGACCTCGACGGCTTGGAGGTCATAGTTGTCGGCCGCGATGGGGTGGGTCGACGGCAGCTGGTCCTGGCGGTAGGCCC
>JAGQUE010000151.1:0-3514 GCA_020438665.1 Nocardioidaceae bacterium
ACGCCGCGCTGACCTCGGCCGCCGAGGACGGTGTCATCACCTACAAGCACGTCGACGACCTCAACACCTCCGACGCCATGGAGCGCGGGCTGCGCGACATCTGCGAGAACGAGAAGCCCGCGGCGATCGTCGGCGACGCGTTCGCCGCCGAGGAGGCCGTCCGCAACGTCGCGGCCGACTATCCCGACATCGTGTTCGCCTTCGGCTCCGGTGAGGCCGCCCAGGCGCCCAACCTCAGCGTCTTCGACAACTGGCTCCAAGACCCGGCCTACCTCGCGGGCATGCTGTCCGGCGGGCTCACCGAGTCCGACGTGATCGGTGTCGTCGGCGCGATGCCGATCCCCGAGGTCAACCGGATCGTCAACGGCTACATCGCCGGGGTGAAGGCGACCAACCCCAACGCTGTGGTCAAGGTCTCGTTCATCAACTCCTTCTTCGACCCCGCGGCGGCCAAGCAGGCCGCCGAGGCGCAGATCGCTGCCGGCGCCGACGTCCTGTTCGCCGAGCGCGCGGGTGTCATCGAGGCCGCCCAGGAGGCCGACCTTCCCGTGATCGGGATGATGGTCGACCAACAGTCAGAGGCCCCGCAGAACGTCGTCACGTCGCTGGTGTGGGACGTCCGGCCGACCATCGACGCCGTCGTCGCGCAGATCACCGACGGTCCCCAGGCCGTCGACCTCGGCCAGTACTCCTTCATCAACGCCGGCGGATCCTCCATCGCGCCCATCAACACCGACGTGGTGGGCGGCGTACCCCAAGACCTGATCGACCAGGTCACCCAGGTGGAGACCGCCATGGAGAGCGGCGACTTCACCACTCCGGTCGACGAGAGCAGCCCCAAGGGCTCGATCGATGTGTCCGGGAACGACGGATGACCCAGCCCCCGCTGCTGGCGCTGGAGGGGATCACCAAGCACTTCGGTGATCTCGTCGCCAACGAGGACGTCTCCCTGGAGGTCGCCTCCGGGGAGGTCCTCGCCATGCTCGGAGAGAACGGTGCCGGCAAGTCGACCCTCATGAAGGTCGCCTACGGTCTGCTGCGCCCGGACTCCGGCAGCGTCAGCATGGGGGGACAGCCACTCGACATCGACTCGCCTCGGGACGCGATGGCGGCCGGGATCGGCATGGTCACCCAGGAGTTCTCCCTCGTGGACACCATGACGGTCGCGGAGAACGTCGCCCTCTCCGCCGTCGGCTGGGGCCGGGTCGACGCCCGGGCCACCGAGGCCCGGGTCCTCGCCACGATGGAGCGGGTCGGGGTCCACCTCGACCCGCACCGCCTGGTCTCGACGCTGGCCATCGGCGAACGACAGCGGGTGGAGATCGTCAAGGCGCTCTTCCACGACTGCCGGGTGCTGATCCTCGACGAGCCCACCGCCGTCCTGCCGCCCCAGGACATCCGCGCCCTGCTCCAGACGGTGGAGCGGCTGCGCGAGGGTGGCCTGGGTGTGCTCTTCGTGTCGCACAAGCTCAAGGAGGTGGCCGAGATCTCCGACCGGGTGGTCGTCCTCCGGCGCGGCCACGTCGTCGCCGAGCGCCGGACCTCGCAGGTCGGGCCCGACGAGCTCGCCCGCCTGATGATGGGCGTGGCGGACGGAGGCGCAGGCGAGCCGGCCACCGCGGAGGGCGAGCCCCACCCCGCGCCAGGCGCACTGGCCCACGCCGCACCTGAGGACGGGGAGCCCGTCTTGACGATCTCCGACCTCGTGGTGACCCGCGCCGGGCGCGACGTCGTCGACCACCTCGACCTCACCGTGCGCCGCGGTGAGATCGTCGGCGTGGCCGGGATCAGCGGCAACGGCCAGACCGAGCTGGTCCAGGCGGTGTCGGGTATGACCCCCGTCCGCGCCGGCACCATCCTGGTCGACGGCGTCGACGTCACCGATCGCTCGGTCGCGGACCGGCTCGGCGCCGGGCTGGGCCGGCTCACCGAGGACCGTCGGGGCAGCTGCGTCGCGCAGCTGACCGTCGAGCAGAACCTCGTCCTGGAGGACCTCTCCTCCTACACCCGGCGCGGAGCACTGGACCGCACGGCCATCCGCGATCACGCGCGCGCCATGATCGAGCAGTTCGAGATCAAGGCGGAGCCGACCACACCGATCGGGCAGCTCTCCGGCGGCAACATCCAGAAGGTGCTCCTCGCGCGGGCACTCTTCCGGAGACCCCGCATCCTGCTGGCCGCGCAGCCGACCCGGGGGCTGGACATCGGCACCTTCGGCTACGTGCACACAAGGCTGTCGGAGCTCCGCGCCTCCGGCGCGGGCGTCCTCCTCGTCTCGGAGGACCTCGACGAGCTGCGCGCCCTCGCGGACCGGATCGTGGTCGTCTTCCGCGGCGCCATCGTCGGCGAGCTCAGCGTCGCCGAGGCGACCAGCGAGCGGCTCGGCGTGCTCATGACCGGACGAGACGCAGCGTGATGGCCGCCCGATCCCGCCCGGGACCGTCCTCGCTCGCGTGGCCTCACTTCGTGCTCCGCGGACACCAGCCGCGCTGGCTGACCCCGGTCGCGATGGCCGCCGCCGTGGTCTTCACGGTGGCGCTGACGGCCATCCCGATCCGGCTGGCCGGCGCCAACCCGCCGGCGACGTTCGAGCGCTACCTGGTGCGACCGCTGAGCACCCAGGCCGGCGTCTTCGAGGTCCTGCTCACCGCCACCCCGCTCATCTTCACCGGTCTCGCCGTGGCCATCGCCTTCCGCGCCGGCTACTGGAACATCGGGGCCGAGGGTCAGTTCCTGGCCGGCGCCATCTGCGTGACCTGGGTCGGCACCACCTTCAGCGACCTGCCCGGCCCCCTGGCGATCCCGCTCGGCTTCGTCGCCGGCGCCGCCGGCGGCCTCACGTGGGCCATCGTCCCGGCGCTCCTCAAGAGACGGGCCGGCATCGACGAGGTGGTCACCACCCTGCTGCTCAACCCCGTCGCCCTGCTCGTGGTCCAGGGGCTGCTCAACGGCCCGTGGCGCAACTCCAAGACCGGGTTCACCGACTCCGATCGGCTCGGCCCCGGCTTCGACCTGCCGATCCTGTTCTCGGGCAGCCGCGCCCACCTCGGCCTCATCGTCGGTCTGGTCCTGCTGGTCATCGCGTGGTGGGTGCTCGCGCGTACGCCGCTCGGGCTCGGGCTCACGGCGTCCGGGCTTGCGCCGGCGACCGCGGAGTTCTCGGGCATCCCGGTCAAGCGCCTCCAGTTCGGTGTCGCCCTGGTCTCCGGTGGTGTCGCGGGGATGGGCGGCGCCTCCCAGGTGATGGGGGTTCAGCACCAGCTCACCCAGGGCATCAGCAACAGCTATGGCTACACCGGCGTCATCATCGCCACGCTCGGCGGCCTCACCGCGCTCGGGGTCCTGCTCGTGGCCTTGCTGCTCGGCGACATCTCCGTCGGCGCCCAGAACGCCTCTCTCGTCCTGCAGCTGCCGCCCCAGCTGGGTCAGGTCTTCGGTGCGCTCCTGCTGTTGTCGGTGCTCGCCGCGCTGAGCTGGCGCCGCTACCGGCTGGAGTGGCGGCGACGCCCATGAG
>JAGQUE010000151.1:3609-5172 GCA_020438665.1 Nocardioidaceae bacterium
GTGCTGAACCTCGGCATCGAGGGCACGATGGTCGCCGGCGCCTTCGCGGCGTTCGTCGTCGCCGACGTCACCGGATCGCCGTGGCTCGGCCTCCTCGCGGCGACGGTCGCGGGGGCGGTGGCAGGTCTGCTGATGGGGCTGCTCGCGGTCACCCTCGGACAGAACCACCACGTCTCCGGCCTCGGCATCACGCTGATGTTGATCGCCCTCTGTGAGTTCTCGTTCCGGGTCGGGTACGGCGGCGAGCGACCGCGGCTCGCCCACAAGTTCCACCCCCTCCTCGACGGCATGGGGATCCTCGACCAGCACTGGATGACCTATGTGGCGTTCCTGGTGCTCGCCCCGGCGAGCTGGTGGGTGCTGCGATCCACCGGTACCGGCCACCGCCTGCACGCGGTCGGCGAGAGCTTCGACGCGGCCGAGGTCGCGGGGATCAGCGTCAACGCGACCCGCTACCTCGCGCTGGTCACCGGCTCGGTGCTGATGGCGGTCGGTGGTTCCTTCCTCACCCTGTCCGTCCTCGGCACCTACACCCTCGACATCATCAACGGGCGCGGGTGGGTCTGCATCGCGCTGGTCATCTTCGGCACCTGGCGGGTCTGGCGGGTGGTCGCCGGCGCCCTGTTGTTCGCCGTGACCGACGCCCTCCAGCTCCAGCTGGCCATCACCGACGCGTTCGCCGACGTACCACGCGAGCTGATGCTGGCGCTGCCCTACCTGGCCGTGATCGCGGCCCTCGCGATCTGGGGCCGATCGGTCCACTACCCCACGCAGTATCTGAAGGCTTACCGCCGTGTCTGAACGCGTGCGACCCGGCGTCCGTCCAGCCCGCCTGACGCGAGCCACCCCCCGAGAGGAGCAAACACCGTGACTGACGCACTCGGAGACGCAGAGCTGCTCGCCCTGGCCCTGGCCGACGCGCGTGCCGGCCTGGCCGAGGGAGGCATCCCGATCGGCGCGGCGCTCGCGGCCGACGGGAGGCTGCTCGGCACCGGGCACAACAAGCGGGTCCAGCTGGGCAGCCCCATCCGGCACGGCGAGACCGACTGCCTGGAGAACGTCGGTCGGCTGCCCGCCTCGACCTATGCCCGCTCGACGATGGCCACCACGCTCTCGCCGTGCGACATGTGCACCGGCGCGATCCTGCTCTATGGGATCCCACGCGTGATCATCGGTGAGAACCGCACCTTCCTGGGTGGCGAGGACTACCTGACCTCACGTGGGGTCGAGGTCGTGGTCGTCGACGATGCCGAGTGCCGGGAGCTGATGGAGAAGTTCATCGCAGACAACCCCGAGCTGTGGAACGAGGACATCGGCGTGTGAGCGATCGGCGTTTAGGGTGCCAGGATCGGCCAGCCGCGGTGACGCGAGGGGCGGCACCTAGTCGAAGACGACCGTGCGAGCGCCAGTGAGCAGGACCCGGTCCTCGGCGTGCAGGCGCACGGCGTGGGACAGCACCCGACGTTCCACGTCCCGACCGATCGCGACCAGCGTCGCCGCGTCATCGGCATGGCTGACACGCACCACGTCCTGCTCGATGATCGGCCCCTCGTCCAGGTCCGC
>JAGQUE010000152.1 GCA_020438665.1 Nocardioidaceae bacterium
TTCCATCCCCGGTGCCCCGAGGCCGTGGCGACCTGCGGGTGGGAGGCACGCGACCTGCGGGCCCTGGTCGAGGACCACTGGACGGGCGTCCCGGCCGAGGTCTTCGAGACCGAACGGGCAGCGCTGGGCGATCTCGCGGACCTCGGCGACCGCGACCGGGACCTGGCCGTGGTCGGCTCGCGGGACCCGGTGCGCACTCGGGAGATGGTCGAGCAGATCAGGGGTGCCACGGCCGACGACCCGCTGTGGCACGGGGTGGACTCGGTGACGCCCGGTGAACGGGGGGTCGAGGTGCGCTTCCGTCCGGCCGGGTGGCCCGGCCTGCGTCGTACGGGCGGCGTCGAGGTCGCGTGCGTGCACTATCCCGACGCGGGGGACCACGGGACGTCCTAGGAGTCGGCTGCCCGGGCGACCGGACCCAATGACGTCCCGGCGTCATGGGGATCGTCAGGAAACCTCCGGACACGACGGTCCGGATCGCCCGCGCCGGGCTCGGTGTGCTCGGGCCGCCCCGGACGGACAAGGGATCGTCGCGATGCCCCTCGTCGACCTCCCGGGGCTGCGTCGCATGGCGGTACGCGGTTCCTGCGGACTCCGCGCCCCGGCTAGGCGGCCGGGGTCGTGTTCGGGGACGACATGACGGCTGGCTCGTCGGCCGCGATCGTGGGCGGGTGGCCGCGCACGGCCCCGGCCGTCAGAACGCCACCGGCGACCACGGTGAGCAGCCCGGAGACCGCCTCCCACCACGGCCGCGCGTCATAGGAGCCGACGGCGTAGGTGAACCCGGCCACCAACGGGCTGGCCATGACGAGGCTCAGCGCCGCCGCTCGGGCCGAGCCCTGCGCGGCGACGGCCAGCCCGATGAACAGCGCGGGAGGGAGCAGGACCCATGCCAGGAGTGTGGCACCGCCGGCGAGGGGAGGGACGACGACTCCGGCGGCCGAAGAGCGGAGCGTGGCCACCCCGGCGTTCGTGACTGTCAGTACCGTGGCCAGCGTCGCTGCCAGGGTGACGAAGCCGGGCCGCCGCCCGAGGAGCGCCTGCGGAAGCGCCAGGACGGCAAGGGCCAGCGCCAGCATTGACCATGCGGCGAGGGTGGCAGCGGCTCCGACCGGGTGCCACGGGGCGGTGGGCGCGATGAAGTCGTAGAGATGGTCCTGCCGGACGAGGCACGTGGCGGCGTCACCGTCACCCCAGGCGCAAGCGCCCGCCCAGCGCTGGGCGGATGCCGCGAGCATCAGCGTCCCGGACACGCCCAGGGCCAGCCCGGTCATCCATGCCACCATCGGGTGCGTCGCCATCGCGGACCCCATCTCCAGTCACGAGTGTGAGACACGCGGACACACGACCGCAACCGATGGTGGCCGCAACCCCGGCTCAGATCAGCCAGGCGGCATAGAAGGCGCCCAGCCCGGTGGCGACGAAGAGGCCGGCGATGACCCAGAACCGGATCACCACGTTGGCCTCGTCCCAGCCGACGTGCTCGAAGTGGTGGTGGATCGGCGTGATCCGGAAGATGCGGCGACCCGTCCCCGTGAGCCGTCGGCTGAGCTTGAAGTAGCCCACCTGGAGGAGCACGGACACGGTCTCGAACACGAAGACTCCGCCGATGACGGCCATCAGCACCTCGGTGCGCGACATGATCGCCAGCCCGGCGAGGGCGCCGCCGATGGCGAGCGAGCCGACATCACCCATGATGATGTCGGCCGGCTTGGCGTTCCACCACAGGAAGCCGAGGCAGGCGCCGGTGATCGCCGCTGCGAAGACCGCGAGGTCCAAGGGGTCGCGAACGGTGTAGCACTGCGACGCCACGACCGTGGGCCGGGACGACCCGCACAGCTGGTTGTTCTGCCAGACGTTCACGATGGTGTAGGCGCCGAAGACCATCGCGGAGATGCCCGTCAGCAGCCCGTCGGCGCCGTCGGTGAGGTTGGCGGCGTTGGAGGTCGCCGTGACGATGAACCAGATGACCACCAGGACGACGACCAGCGGCAGCTTGATCCCCCAGTCGTGGGTCACCGAGATGTGGTCCGGCGAGGCGGGACGGACCTGGTTCTCGTCGGCGAACAGGGTGGTTGCCAGCACACCGAACACCACCGCGACGACCGTCTGGCCGGCCATCTTGGCGCCGCTCCGCAGGCCCTGGTTGTGCTGGCGATAGACCTTGATGTAGTCGTCGAGGAACCCCACCGCGCCACAGCCGGCGAGGAGCAGGAGCAACAGCCAGGCGCTCGCACTAGGTCGGCTCCCGGTCGTCAGTGTCGCGACGAGGTAGGAGGCCGTCGCGACCAGCACGATCACCGTCCCGCCCATCGTGGGAGTGCCGCGCTTCACGTGGTGGGTCGTCGGGCCGTCGTCGCGGATCGGCTGTCCGAAGCCGTGACGGGTGAACCACCCGATCGCAAGGCGGGTCCCCAGCAACGTGCAGACCAGGGCGAGCGCCCCGCTCAGCACGATGGCACGCATCAGGTCCCCCTCCGGTCATGGCCACCGCAAGCGATACGCACGGCGACGTCGTCATTGTGGACGTCCAGCACCGGCGCCCCACCGGCGACACTCCCGACGGGGTGTCGCACCTCGCGGCCCCGTCCTGGCCCTCGCCGGCGGTGTGCTCGGCCTGCTCTCCCACGGGCTCCCGGTGACGTGGGACGACCAGAGCCGACAGCGCGCCGTCGAGGCCGCGGTCGCGGTCGAGCAGGAGCATGTGAAGGCGAGTGACGAGGCGCTCCGCAGGCTCCGGGGGCAGGCGGGCCTCAGGCGTAGCGGACGCAGCGGTCGGCGCTGGTGAAGCCATAGAGGGCGAGGCCGGCGTGGCGCGCGAGCTGGACCGACAGGCTGGTGGGAGCGCCGACAGCGACGAGGGACCCCATGCCGGTGGCCACGGCCTTCTGGACGAGCTCGAAGCCGGCCCGCCCGCTGATCACCAGGCAGGCCGTCGCGGCGGACTCACCAGCGAGGACCCGCGAGCCGATGACCTTGTCGACGGCGTTGTGACGGCCCACGTCCTCGCGAACCGCCAGGCAGGCACCGTCGGCGGTGAACAGCCCTGCCGCATGGACGCCACCGGTGCGGGCGAAGGTGGTCTGCTGCTCCCGGAGCAGCCCGGGCAGGCGGCGTACGACGTCAGCCGGGGGCAGCGAGCCGGCCCAGGGAGAGGCGTGGGGGACGTCGAGCACGTCGGCGATGGAGTCCTTGCCGCACACGCCGCATGCGGAGCCGGCGCCATAGGAGCCGTGGCGGTGGCCCGGGTCACGGGCCGGGGGGGCGGCGAGGGTCACCGTGACGACGTTGAACTCCTGCTCGGGAGTCAGGTCGGCGTCGGTGCAGTAGGCCACCGTGCGCAGGCCGGCGTCCGGCACCAGCCCCTCGGCGAGGGCATAGCCGGCGGCGAGCTCGAAGTCGCTGCCTGGCGTCCGCATGGTCACCCAGATCCGCTGGGCGGCCGCGCCCGGCCAGGCCAGCCGCAGCTCCAGAGGCTCCTCGGTGGCGATCCGGTCCTCCCGTGGCGTCTCGGCAGCGTCGGTCATCTCCGTGACCCGCGTGCGCGTGGTCGGGCCCGGCCGCCGAGGCCTGAGCCCGGGGTCGGCCACCGGGTCGGTCAGCGGGTCGACGGTCATGCGGAGGCCCCGAACGCCTTCCGGATCCGGAGCCGACGCTCCACCGCGTCGGTCTGGTCGACCACCATCCGGCGGATGCCCGGGTCGACCGACTCGTCCGCCAGGAGGGCCCGGGCCCGCTCGAGGGTCGCCTCGCTGACCGCAGTGATCGGGAAGAACTCGCCGGCGGACTCGGCGAGCACCCAGCCCTGGCGTACGGCGGCGGTGCCGGCGACCTCGGCGAAATAGCGCTCGGCGTAGTCCGCCGTGAGCTCCTCCTGCCCGGGGCGCCACAAGCCGATCGCCGCCGCCTCGAGGTCATAGTTGGGCGCGTCGAGCTCGCCGGTGAAGTGCTGCCACGCCCAGGCCTTGGCCTCGGGGTCGGGGAGCGAGCAGACAGCGCGCACATGGGCGACGTGGGACTCCGCGGTGCGTTGCTGCTCGAGATGGTCCTTGAGCTCGTCGCGGTCGGTCGCGCCCAGCTCGGCCAGCCGCCCGAGGACGAGCCACCGCAGGTCGAGGTCGACGTCGACACCGTCGGGCAGCTCGGCGCCGGTGAGCCAGCCGCGCAGCACACCGGAGTCCCGGCCGGTCGCGACCGCAACGCGGAACGCTGCCAGCTGGAGCTCCGAGCCGGCCGTGGCTGTTGCGGCCCGGGTGCGCGCGGCGAGGTGGATGCGGTCGAGGATCGCGGGGCCGGCCACGGACGCGAGCCGGTCGACGGACCGCCGGACGATCGTCACCGCAGCGTCGCTCGTCTCGGTCGGCAGGGCGGCCGCCATCACGTCGACGAGCGAGCGGGGGGAGAGCGCCGCGTCGTGGAAGCTGCTCATCAGCGCCGTCCAGACGCCCGCGCGCAGGGCCGTGTCCGCGAGCGTCGGCATCAAGGCCGTCAGCATGCAGGCGGATGTCTCGTCGACGTGGGTCACCGCCCAGGTGTCGGCATAGGGGTCGACGAGGACGGCGGACCCGGCCGGCGCGACGACGGGCTGGGCCTCGTCCTCGATCTCGACGTCCTGGGTCACCCACCCGTCGCGATCGCCGACGGCGATGCGGCACGCGTGACTGCGGCGGCTCGGGTGGTCGGCCGGCGGAGTGCGGCGCAGGACGCCGGCGGTGCGGTCATAGGACAGCAGGTCGACGCCCGCCGACATCAGCCACCCGTCGGTGAAGTCCGCCAGATCGGTGCCGCTGGCGCGCTCCCACGAGGAGACCAGGTCGGCCATGGTGGCGTTGCCGAAGAAGTGGCGCTCGAAGTGGTCGACCGTACCGCCGAGGAACGCCTCGTCTCCCAGCCGGGTGGCGAGCTGACGCAGGATCGCCGAACCCTTCATATAGGAGATGCCGTCGAAGTTCTGGAGCGCCGTCGACGCGTCCTCGGCCCCGTTGCCGGCGACCGGGTGAGTGCTGGGGGCCCGGTCGGCGACCAGCCCCCACTGGCGGCGGGCATAGCCGTGGTCCTCCCACGCGTCGGCGTACTGCGTCGCGTCGGCGGTGACACGGACGCCGAGGTACTCGGCGAACGACTCGTTGAGC
>JAGQUE010000002.1 GCA_020438665.1 Nocardioidaceae bacterium
GGCAAGCTGCTGATGGTGGCCAGCGACCGGATCTCCGCGTTCGACTTCGTCCTCGACAGCACCATCCCCGGCAAGGGCGAGATCCTGACCCGGATGTCGCTGTGGTGGTTCGACCAGCTCGCCGACATCGTGCCCAACCACGTGGTCTCCCTCGACGTGCCCGATCAGGTCCGCGGCCGGGCGGTGGTCTGTGAGGCGTTGGCGATGTATCCGGTCGAGTGCGTGGCCCGCGGCTATCTCACCGGGTCCGGCCTGCTCGACTATGCAGCAACCGGCGAGGTGTGCGGGATCCCGCTGCCGGCCGGGCTCCTCGACGGGTCTCGGCTGCCCGAGCCGATCTTCACACCGGCCACCAAGGCGGCGCTGGGCGACCACGACGAGAACGTGTCCTATGACGCCGTGGTCGGGGTCGTGGGCGACGACGTGGCCGCCGAGCTGCGGCGCCTGACGCTCGCCGTCTATGGCCGCGCCGAGGAGATCGCCCGCGACCGGGGCATCATCCTGGCCGACACCAAGTTCGAGTTCGGCCGGGACGGGTCGCGGATGATCCTCGCCGACGAGGTGCTGACCCCGGACTCCAGCCGGTTCTGGCCGGCCGACGCATGGGTGCCCGGCCGAGCCCAGCCGTCCTATGACAAGCAGATCGTGCGCAACTGGCTGCTGTCGGCGGATTCCGGCTGGGACCGAGCGGCCGGTGGTCCGCCGCCGGCGCTGCCGGCAGAGGTCGTCGAGCGGACCCGCAGCCGCTACCAGGAGGCGTTCGAGCTGCTCACGGGCCAGTCGTTCTGACGTTGCCGGTGCGGTCTCCCGGGCGCCGCGCATGCCCGTCGCGCCGTCCGGGTACGCGCGGCGCGTGGATGTCCTACGCACCAAGTCGGTCGAGCAGTCCCTCAAGGACACCGAGGACCCCGAGTTCCGGCTCAAGCGCCGCCTCAGCGCGCTCGACCTGACCTTCTTCGGGATCGGCGTCATCATCGGGGCGGGCATCTTCACCCTCACGGGCCGCGTCGCCCAGGCGTTCGCGGGGCCCGGGGTCGTGTTCTCCTTCGTCATCGCGGCGATCTGCTGCGGACTGGCGGCGCTGTGCTATGCCGAGTTCTCCTCCACCGTGCCGGTGTCGGGGTCGGCGTACACGTTCTCCTACGCCACCCTCGGTGAGATCGTCGCCTGGATCATCGGCTGGGACCTGCTGCTCGAGCTGATGCTGGGCGCGTCGGTGGTCGCGCAGGGCTGGGCGTCCTACTTCGAGACGTTCCTCGACGAGGTCGGCATCACCTGGCCGGCCGGGCTCGGTTATGGCGACTCCTTCGACCTGGCTGCGTTCCTGCTCGTGGCGGTGCTGACCACGCTGGTGGCCTATGGCATCAAGGAGTCGCTGCGCGTCAACCTGATCCTGGTCGCGCTCAAGCTCTTCATCGTCCTGTTCGTGATCGTCGCCGGCATCGGCTTCGTCAACAAGGACAACTACGAGCCGTTCGTGCCGCCTGGCGAGCCCACCACCGGCAGCGGGAGCTGGCTGCACACGCCGCTGCTCCAGCTGGTCACCGGCAGCCCCCAGGCCTACGGCGTCGCCGGCATCCTGTTCGCGGCGTCGCTGGTGTTCTTCGCCTATATCGGCTTCGACGTGGTCGCCACCACCGCGGAGGAGGCCGCCCATCCGCAGCGGGACCTGCCGCGCGGCATCATCTTCTCGCTCGTGATCTGCACGATCCTCTATGTCGCCGTCGCGCTGGTCATCACCGGCATGGTCAAGTACGACGACATCAACCCCGACGCCGCGCTCGCCACGGCGTTCGCCGACCGTGGCAAGGACGGGTTCGCGACCCTGATCTCCGCGGGCGCGGTCGCGGGCCTCACCACCGTCGTCATGACGCTGATGATCGGCGCGGTCCGGGTCACCTTCGCGATGAGCCGCGACCACCTGCTGCCTCCGGCCATCGGGCGGACGTCGAAGCGGACCGGCACGCCGGTCCTGCTCACCGTGGCGATCGGCACCGTCGTCGCGATCGTGGCGTCGGTGACCCCCGTCGGCAAGCTGGAGGAGATGGTCAACATCGGGACCCTGACCGCGTTCCTCCTCGTGTCGCTGGCGGTGCCCGTGCTGCGGCGTACGCGCCCCGACCTCGAGCGCACCTTCACGGTGCCGTGGTCGCCGTGGCTGCCGTGGCTCTCCGCGCTGGTCTGCCTGTTCCTCATGGTCAACCTCACCGTGGAGACCTGGATCCGGTTCCTGGTGTGGATGGTGGTGGGCTTCGCCATCTATCTCAGCTATGGCTACCGGCGCTCCCGCGTCGGCCGGGGCGAGGGCGTGCCCGTTCCCGACTACCGCAGATAATCGGAGGCATGCCCGCCTCCTGGCACGTCCGCGAGCTCGACGCCCACTTCAGCCACCCGGCCGATGCCGTCTTCGACGTTGTGTCGCGGCCGCTCCTGCGCCCCCAGTGGCAGTCGTCGCTGCGCGCCGTCCGGATGATCACCGGTCAGGAGGTGGGCGTCGGGACCCGCTGGCTCGACCTGACCTGGGCGGGGGCGCGACCCGAGCTCGAGGTGACCGTGCACGAGCCCAGCTCGTCGTGGTCCGAGGTCGGCACGTGGAGCGGGATCACCGCCGAGCTCGACCTCCGGCTCACCCCGGTCGGCGACGAGACCGACGTGCACGTGACCGTGCGGATCAAGGGCGACGGCTGGCAGCGCCCGCTCGGCCTCGGGCTCTCGCTGGCGATCCCGCTCGGGCTCCCCGGCGATCTGGCGCGCGCCGACAAGATCCTGGGCCGCCGCTGAGGTCTAGGTTGGGTCCCATGCTGAACCTGTCGATCTTCCTCGAGGACTCCGCTCGCAAGTATCCCGCCCGGGACGCGATGATCCTGGGCGACGTCCGCCTGACCTATGCCGAGGTCAACGCGATGGCCAACCAGGTGGCGGGCTACCTAGTCGCCGAGGGGGTCGAGCCCGGCGACAAGGTGGCGCTCACCTGTCCCAACCTGCCCTACTTCCCGATCGTCTATTACGGCATCCTCAAGGCGGGCGGGGTCGTCGTCCCCCTCAACGTCCTGAACAAGGGCCGCGAGAACGCCTACTACCTCGAGGACTCCGGGGCCAAGGTCTATTTCTGCTTCCAGGGCACCCCCGAGCTCCCCATGGGCCAGGAGGGTCACGCCGGTTTCGAGGCCGCGGATACCTGCGGGCGGTTCGTGATGATCACCGCCGAGCTGGGCGCGCCGTCGCCGATCGAGGGCGTCCCCACGCTGGTCGATGCGCTGACGGGTCAGTCGCCGACGTTCCAGACCGTGGTCCGCGACGAGACCGAGACGGCGGTCATCCTCTATACGAGCGGCACCACCGGTCAGCCCAAGGGCGCCGAGCTGAGCCACTCCAACCTGATCATGAACGCACTGACCTGCAACCGGCTCTTCGGCAGCGCGCCGGCCACCGACACCCACCTGCTCACGTTGCCGCTGTTCCACTCCTTCGGGTCGACCGTGCAGATGAACGCCGGCTTCTCGACCGCCGCCACGCTGGTGCTCGTGCCGCGCTTCGACCCCCATGCCGCCGTCGCCCTGATGGACAAGCACGAGGTCACCTTCTTCGCCGGCGTCCCGACGATGTGGTGGGGCCTGCTGGGTGCGCTCGAGGGCGCCGACGTCGACAAGATCGCCGGCAACCTGCGGATGGCGGTCTCGGGGGGCGCGAGCCTTCCGGTCGAGATCATCAAGGAGGTCCAGGCGCGGCTCGGCGTCCAGATCCTCGAAGGCTATGGGCTGTCCGAGACCTCGCCCGTCGCGACCTTCTCCGACCCCGACCAGGCGCCGCGCCCCGGCTCGATCGGCGTGCCGATCTGGGGTGTGGAGTGCAAGCTGATCGACCCGGAGTGGAACACCGTCAGCGAGGTCGGCGAGATCGGCGAGATCGCGATCCGCGGGCACAACATCATGAAGGGCTACCTCAACCGGGCCGAGGCCACCGCCGAGGTGATGAAGGACGGCTGGTTCCGCACCGGTGACCTCGCCCGCCAGGACGAGGACGGCTTCTACTACATCGTCGACCGCTCCAAGGACATGATCATCCGCGGCGGCTACAACGTCTATCCGCGCGAGATCGAAGAGGTCCTGATGACCCACTCCGATGTCTCGCTCGCCGCCGTCATCGGGATCCCCCACGAGAGCCACGGCGAGGAGATCAAGGCGTTCGTCATCCGCCAGCCCGGCGCCACGGTGACCGAGGACGAGCTCATCGCCTGGGGCAAGGAGCAGATGGCGGCCTACAAGTATCCCCGCCTGGTCGCCTTCGTCGACTCCCTGCCGATGACCGCCACCGGCAAGATCCTCAAGCGCGAGCTGCTCTAGGCGAACGGGTCGGGCAGGGCGCCGGGGAGGGCGGCGAGGATCTCGCGGGCACGCAGGGCGTGCTTGTGCTCGACGAGCACCTCATATTTCGTGGCGACGACCTGGGTGACGGAGGAGAAGTCGC
>JAGQUE010000726.1 GCA_020438665.1 Nocardioidaceae bacterium
GGCCGCGTTCGACGGCGTCGGGCTTGGCGATGACGAGAGTGCGGTCCATGGAGCGGGCAGCCTACGAGAAGCGGTCCGCCGGCCGGAAACCGGCGGTCACGGGTGCCGGATGGAGATGGTGGTGGTGCCACCGTCCCAGGGCGGCGAGGCGGTCACGCTCGTCACCGTGGCCACGACCGACGTGATGTTGTCGGACACCCCCGAGATCTGCGCCTCGCAGCGACCCGTCGAGCCGGTGGTGCACGAGTCGGACCCGAGGTAGCTGCCGCTCGTGCGCCGGAACACGACCGTCACCGACGCCCCGGCGACCGGCGCGTTCGTCGAGGTGTTGCGGATCGTGACGGTGGCCGCCGGGCGCCAGGCCCGCCGTCCCGAGGTGTCCGACGTGTCGACGGCGTCGGCGATCGTGGACTCGGGCGTCGCCGTCGTCGTGGTCGTCGGCGCGGCGGTCGTCGTCGTCGGCGGGCGGGTCGTGGTCGTGGTCGGCGCCGCCGTCGTCGTGGTGGTCGGCGCCGCGGTCGTCGTGGTCGGCGCCGTCGTGGTGGTCGTGGTCGACACCGACGACGTGCTCGGCCCGCCGCCCGGCAGCGACGTGCCCGTGGGGGCCTCGCCCTCCGTGCCCGGCAGGGCGCCGATCCTGGTGCTCGTCGTGTCGTAGTAGTCGTCGGCGTTGCGCTCGAGCGCCTTGATGGCGCCGACCGACGCGAACAGCACGACGGCGGTGATCAGCGCGTACTCGACCGCGGTCGCCCCCCGATCGGCGCCCCCGTCGCGATGCTGGCGCCTCCGGAACCGGCCCATGCTCCCCGTATCGACCGATCGCGTCCCGCGATCAAGCAGTCCGGGTGCCGATGGGCCGAACGACCCCTCGGGACGGCACTCAGGCCAGCGCCATCGTGCCGGTCGCGCGATCCAGGGCGTGGTTGAGGAGCACCAGGATCGCCTCTTTGACCGACTCCCGCTGCCGCGCGTCGATCGCGATCACGGGCACGTCGGGCTTCACGTCCAACGCGGTCGCGACGTCGCTGAGCCGGTGGTGGGCCACGCCGTCGAACTGGTTCACGGCGGCGACGAACGGGATGTCGCGCGACTCGAAGTAGTCGACCGCCGGGAAGCAGTCGTCGAAGCGTCGGCTGTCGATGAGCACGAGGGCCCCGAGGGACCCGACCACGAGGTCGTCCCACATGAAGCCGAAGCGATCCTGCCCGGGCGTGCCGAACAGGTACATCACGAGCCCGCCGTCGAGGGTGATGCGGCCGAAGTCCATGGCCACGGTCGTCGTGGTCTTGCCGGTCACCTCGCCGAGCTGGTCGACGCCGGCCGCGACCGTCGTCATCGCCGCCTCCGTGGTGAGCGGCTCGATCTCGGACACCGCGCCGACCAGCGTCGTCTTGCCGACGCCGAAGCCGCCGGCGACCACCAGCTTGATGGGCAGGGGGTGGTGTTCGGACATGGTTCCTCAGATCTTCTCGAAGGCGGTGATGACCCGGCGGAGCAGCTCCGGGTCCGTGGCCGTGCCGGCCGCCGCCGCGTGCTGCGCCAGCGACCCCTCCCCGACCAGGTCTCCCGCCAGGACCTGGACGACGCCGAGCGGCAGCACCATCCGGGCGGACAG
>JAGQUE010000728.1 GCA_020438665.1 Nocardioidaceae bacterium
AAATAGCATCGGTACTCGTACCTCCCCATATAGTGTCTACTCCGTCACCACCATATAAAATGTTGTTCCCTGAGTCTCCATATATGGTATCGTTGCCAAGATCTCCAAATAACACATCATTACCTGATCCTCCATGCAAGATATCATTAGCATCACCGCCATAGATAGTATCATTGCCAGCACCACCATCAACGTTATCAATCCCGGCGCCAGCCTGTATAAAATCGTTACCACCATTGCCATTTATGGTATCATCATTACTGCTACCAAATAGCGACTCGTCAGCGGCAGTACCTGTTGCCGTACCTCCTGATACTGGAGCATAAATATCGTCATTGACTTGAAAAGTTATGGTTTTTGTAAAAGTGTTATTGGTACTATCTGTAACTTGCACATCAATACTATGTGAAGTACCATTTGCTGGTTGAAAATCTGCTCCCGCTTTTACTACAATTTGATCTCCATTTAAGGCAAACAAACTAGTATCACCACCGACTATTGCGTAAGTAAAGGTATCACCTACTGTAGCATCTACGGGTAATAATGAGCCAACTACATCTCCTGCCTCTAATCTATTATCTAAGCTAGCAGGCGCCACACTTACCGTCTTAGTAGCTATACTGTTATCACCACTACCAATCCAAGAGTAGTTTATATCACCATTAGATAATTGCATAATATCAAACATAGTTTCACTGACATTTGTAGCTATTATTTCAACTAAGCCAACAGCATGGCCTTCGGTATCAAATCTTTGGGAATATAAATTGCTGCTATCAACATAAGCGATAACAAAACCACCATTGTCTAAACTAACAATTTCATAATCAGTATCAAGAAGGGCATTTGCTGCATCTAAAGCCGTAAAGGTATCGCCAACCACTCTATAATTATGATTACTATCTATGTTGACTAGCAAGGATTTTATATTACCTGATTCAAGATAGCTTATTAAGATATTACCATTTGATAATGCTGTAGCATGCAATTTTGGCGTACCACTAATATCTGCTATATCTACTACATCATTTTTAAGTACATTGTCATCTTGATAAGAGCTTAATTTTATTTTTCCAGAGACAATACCAAAAATAGCATTACCACCATCTTGTAAAGATACTACAGTCTGACTATTGCTAGCAGCCCCTGATTGAATATCAGTAACTAAAGGTACTCCAAAAATATCAAGAGTATTATTATTTACGATCCTGGCAGTTCGTATCATAAAATCCTGCCCGCCGAAGCCAGATGGCAGCGTATGATAGATCACATTAAAACCACCACCAAAAGCATCCATTGGTTCAATAAAAATTTCTGTATTTAGACTTGTAGGGATTCTACCTCCTTCTGCTACAGCACCGCGATGACTACCATCTAATTTATATGAATCATAAACTACTCTGACTTCATCAAAATGCGGTGCATAAGCTGAATCAATTACCGCAATAGCAAAGCCATCACTACCAGTACCAGAAACAACTAAACTAGAATAGTCCGCAGCTGTACTACGAACAACTGTTTCTCCTACAACGACGTTATTATTGCTGTCTACTATTTTAAAAAGCACACTATCTGTGCCACCACTTTCAGTAACCCACGTGATGACTCTATTACCGTTGTCTAAAACTGCTGACTTAACATCTTTAATTGTATCGGCAGTAGCAACCAGATTAGCGGATTGTAGATCTGTAAAAGCTTTTAACAAAATATCAACTGGTGCTGCAGTTACAGAAACATCGAAATTTTGTACAGTATTAGCGGTAGAAGCGCCATCTGTACTTGTGGCGGTTACCGTTAGAGTAAAATTAGTTTCTCCAGGTGCTGAAATCTG
>JAGQUE010000727.1 GCA_020438665.1 Nocardioidaceae bacterium
CAGCATTTAATTATTGTCAAAATATTTTTAATAATAAATCAATGGCAAGTAATAGTAGTGATGCACTAGGTTCAGTATATACCTACTTAAGTAGCTGCTTAAAATAAACAACTATTGTCTTTACCAGTTATACAAAAGCCTCCATTATGGATATACAATAACGGAGGCTAACAATGTGAAAGCTCTCCGCCATAAAATGGCGAGGCTTCCAGTTTAATAAGCCACAGCTGACCGTTCAAGCCCCCTATACTTTCTCGATTTTTTGCTATGGATATTAAAGGTTTAAGGCATTCAGTTATATACGGCGGTATTGTTTACCCTATAAGCATTCAGCTATCATGCTCGGAGTGGGATACATACAACGTTATATACCAACATGTATTGCGCAAGATTTTAACCACGGAATTACCCTAACCGCGTAGGAATGGCACGAGAACTTAAGCCTAACCATATTTTTCCGTTAATGGTTAACATGTAGTGCGCAGCTCATGGCAGGTGCCAAAGCGAGTGAACGAGGTACCCGGGGCAGCATTGGTTGAGGATTACACATGTTACCAAACCTATATCAATACAAGATTACAGAACTGAGATATAAATCCATATGAGGGTTGTATTGCAGCAATTAATAAACCATAGTAAATGTGAGGTTGAGCTGTCATTGTGCAGCAATCCCAAATAAAGAATCAACAAAATCATTCTGGGCGACTATGTCGCCCTCGACAACCTGTTTCATTTTGCCTTTCTTAATCATGCTCATTGCCTCGTATCCTACTTTTGCCGCAGAGCTTTCCCACAATTAATAAGCTAAGTTGCATTGTGCTTAATCGGGATATTTGTTAATGTCATTAGATAGCTAGTAATTATATATGCAACTGTATGAAACATAACAATTTATTTTCGCAATGTTCACTAACAATAATAGCTATTCTTCTTACATTTATAACAATTACTAAATGCTTAGCGGTAGATGATAACAGACAACCAGAGTTCACCGTTAATCACCAAGATAAAAGTTTAACAACAGCAAATAAGCAAATGATTGTCGCTGCTCACCCAATAGCATCACAAATTGGTTTAAATATTTTACGAAATGGTGGAAATGCTATTGATGCAATGATAGCTACACAACTAGTATTAAACGTAGTTGAGCCTCAAAGCTCCGGCATTGGGGGCGGCGCCTTTCTGCTTTATTATGATGCTACAGAAAAAAAATTAGCAAGTTTTGATGCTCGTGAAACCGCCCCTAGCTTGGCTAATGAAAATTTATTTTTAGATGAAAACGGTAAGGCTCAATCTTTCAAACAAGCATCTCACAACGGTAATGCGGTTGGAGTACCGGGTTTATTAAAGTTATTAGAACATGTGCATAATAAGTATGGTCAACTACCATGGGAAAATTTATGTGAACCAGCTATAAATCTTGCAAACGAAGGCTACCCAGTTTCATCTCGACTTGCTGGTATATTGGCGTATAGTAAAGCAAATCCATATTTTTATAAAGCAAATAAATTAGTGAAAAAAGGTGATATATTAACCGATAAAGATTTTGCTAAAACTTTAAAAAATATTCAAAAAAACGGTTCAACGCAATTTTACCACGGTAATATTGCAGAAAACATAGTAGCAGCTATAAAGAAAAATAATGGCATACTCTCTACCATAGACTTAAATAATTATGAAATAAAACAGCGAGAACCTGTTTGTTTTACTTATCGTAACCATAAAGTTTGTAGCATGGGACCACC
>JAGQUE010000153.1 GCA_020438665.1 Nocardioidaceae bacterium
GGCAGGGTGGACGTGGTGGGCATGGTGATGCTCCTGTTTCTCGGAGGTAGTGGAGGTCCGGTCGGTCGGGTGGCTCTGGGCAGTCCGGTCACACGGTGACGGCGACCTTGCCCCGGGCGTGGCCCGCGGCGAGGTGGTCGATCGCCTTAGCGGCATCGGCCAGGGGATAGGTGCGCTCGACCTCGGCACGCAGGGTGCCCTCGTCGACGAGGCGCGCGACCTCGCCGAACACCTCGGCGGTCTCCCGGCTCATCAGCGCCGTCAACCGCTGCCGGGTGAACGGCGACAGGGCGAGCGCTGCGAGCTGGCGGTGCGCGCCGCCCAGCACGCGGTCGCCGCCCTCGCCGCCGGCGATGACCAGCGTCCCGCGGGGAGCGAGGCTGCGGCGCAGCAGGCGCAACGATCTCAGCCCGGCGAGGTCGACGATCACGTCGTAGGTGCTGCCGTCGGCGCCGATCTCTTCGCGGGTGTAGTCGATGACGTGGGCGGCGCCCAGCTCGCGCACCAGGTCCGCCTTGCTGCCGCTGGCGACGCCGGTGACCTCGGCGCCTCGGGCGGCGGCCAGCTGGACGAGGAACGACCCGACGCCGCCGGACGCGCCGATGACGAGCACGCGCTGCCCCTCGGTGATGCCGGCCAACCGAGCCGCCTGGAGCGCCGTCCCGGCCGACACCGGCAGCGTCGCCGCCTCCTCGAAGGACGCGCGCACCGGCTTGGCCACGAGGCGGGACTCCGGGACCACGGCGAGGTCGGCGAAGGAGCCCCGGGCGGTGCCCATGACCTCGTCGCCCACGCTCGTGCCGGTGACCTCGCTCCCGACTGCCTCGACGACGCCCGCGACGTCACGACCGAGGACGCGCACCTTCGGCCGCCGCAGCCCGAACCCCAAGCGGACCGCGAAGGGGCGCCCCGTCATGAGGTGCCAGGTGCCGCGGTCGACCCCGGCCGCCTTGACGCGGATCAGGACGTCGCGGGGGCCGACGGTCGGTCGGCGAAGCTCCTCGAGTCGCAGCTGGTCGGTGTCTCCGTAGTGGTCCTGGGTGACTGCCTGCATCGCTCTCATCCTATTCTTACGGTGTAAGTCTGACGTGGGATACGGTATCCTTACGTCGTAAGAAACGCAAGTGAGGCAGGATGCCTGCCGAGAAGGAGGGCAGATGGCACGCAGACGCCGGTCGCCGGGGGAGCCAGCGCTGAGCCGCGATGCCGTCGTCGCCGCCGCGATGGCGATCGCCGATGCGGACGGCCTCGGCGCGGTGTCGATGCGCGCTGTGGCGTCCCGGCTCGGCGTCGAGGCGATGTCGCTGTACCACCATGTGGCCAACAAGGACGCGATGCTGGACGGCATGGTCGACGCGGTCTTCGCGGAGTTCCACACACCGCGGATCGGTGCTGACTGGGTGACCGAGATGCGAGAGCGCTCCCGCTCCGCGCGCGAGGCGCTTAAGCGGCACCCGTGGGCGGTCGGTCTGATGGACTCCCGGGCCAACGCCGGCTTCGGCAACCTGCGACACCACGACGCGGTCATCGGCTGTCTTCGCGAGGCCGGGTTCTCGCTGGGCCTGATCGGTCACGCCTTCGCCCTGCTGGACGCGCACCTCTATGGCTTCCTGGTCCAGGAGCTCGCGCTGCCGTTCGAGGGGGAGCAGGACCTCGCCGAGCTCGGCGACCAGATCCTCGCCGCGCTCCCCGAGGGTGTGTTGCCCTATTTCCGCGAGTTCACCCTCGGCGTCGCGCTCCAGCCGGGCTACTCGTTCGGCGACGAGTTCGACGTCGGTCTCGACCTCATCCTCGACGGCCTCGCCGCCCGGTTCGCTGTCGAGCAGTCCGCCGGCTGACCGACGTCCCGCGACCGCCGTACTTCTCGACCGAACCTGGCGCTTCTCGGCCGAAGCTTCAGCCGAGAAGTGCCGGTTTCACCGGCGCGCCGGTGAAACCGACGACCCTCATCGGCCCCGCAACCGGCCCATCCACTCCTCCACGTCGGCAGCGGAGCGGGGCAGGGCGGCGGAGAGGTTGCGTGACCCGTCGGCGGTGACCAGGATGTCGTCCTCGATCCGGATCCCGATTCCGCGGAGCTCCTCGGGGACCAGCAGGTCGTCCTCCTGGAAGTAGAGCCCCGGCTCGACGGTGAGGACCATGCCCTCGGCGAGGTCGCCCTTGGGATAGATGTCCACCGACGCCCGGCCGCAGTCGTGCACGTCCATGCCGAGCATGTGGGACGTGCCGTGGAGCGTCCAGCGGGCATAGACCTTGGAGTCGGGGTCGAGCGCCTCCTCGGCCGACACCGGCAGCAGGCCCATGTCCTCGAGGCCGTGGGCGAGGACCGTCATCGCGGCGTTGTGGGCGGCCAGGAACGGCACCCCGGGCCGGACGGCGTCGATGCCGGCCTGCTGGGCGGCCAGCACCAGGTCATAGAGGTCGCGCTGGACGGCGGTGAACGTGCCGTTGATGGGCAGCGTCCGCGTGACGTCGGCGGTGTAGAGGTTGCGGCCCTCGACCCCCATGTCGAGGAGCACCAGCTCACCGGGCGTGATCGGGCCGTCGTTGTCGATCCAGTGGAGCGTCGTGGCGTGGCGCCCGCCGCCGACGATCGAGTCATAGCCGAGGTCGTTGCCCATCGTGCGGGCGCGGCGGAAGAACGTGCCCTCGAGCCAGCGCTCGCCGAGCTCGATGACCCGGTCCCACTCGCGGACGGAGTCCTCGAAGCCGAGTGTGGTGATGTCGCAGGCCTCCTGGAGCTCGGCGACCTCCCAGTCGTCCTTGACCAGGCGCATCTCGGAGACGACACGCGCGAGCTCGTCGTCGTGGGTGTCGTCGGCGTTGACCAGCCGGTCGACCCGCGGGTCGATGCCACGGTGGACCCGGGTCTTGGCCGACCCCGAGGTCAGCGCTTGGTCGAGGCCGTCGACGTGGCGCACCTCGACGCCCAGGGAGTCGGAGATCTCGCCGAGCGAAGGTCGGCGGCCCGCCCACAGCTCGCCGTACTGGCGGTCGCGGAAGAACTCGTCGGTCTCCCGCGAGGAGCGGGGCCGGGCATAGAGAACGGACTCGCCGCCCTCGACGACGAGGACGGCATCCGTGGTCTGGTTGCCGCAGAAGTAGGTGTGCGCGGTGTCGGGCCGGAACCGGTAGTCGGTGTCGTTGGACCGCACCTTGAACGTCCCGGCGGGCAGCACCAGCCGCTCGCCCGGGAACGCTTCGGCCAGCGCCGCCCGCCGCCGCGCCGCGTGGGGCGCGATGGGGTGCTGGGGCAGGTCGAGCTCGCGCTCGCCCCAGCCCGTGCGCATGAAGGCGGCATAGGCGGCCGGAACGGCCGGGTCGTGGGACTCGGTGTGCAGCTCCTGGTCATCGCCGGTGGGCTGCTCGGAGGCGTTGGTGGGCTCGCTCACACGCTCACTGTACGCCGGGATGAAGGGTCGCCTCCGTTACGCTTCGGTCATGCCAGGCGCTCCCCGGGCGGGTCTCGGGTTCACCATCGTGGTGACCGTGCTCACCGTCCTCGGTGCGGGGCTGATGATGCTGGTGCTGGCCATGTCGTCGGCGCCCGCGATCCTCTTCCTCGCCGCCGCGTTGGCCGCCCTTCCGGTCGGGCCACTCGTCGGAGGCTACCTCTGGCTCGACCGCTACGAGCCCGAGCCGCGCGCGCTGCTGGTCGCCGGGCTGGTGTGGGGCGGGTTCGTCGCGACGGCGGCGGCGCTCGTGCTCCAGGGCATCGGGTTCGCCGCCGGCCTGGGCGACGAGGCCAGCCTCGCCATCGGCGCCCCCGTCACCGAGGAGGCCTCCAAGGGACTCTTCCTGCTCCTGCTGCTGTGGTGGCGCCGCCACGAGCTCGACGGGATCCTCGACGGGATCGTCTATGCCGGCATGGTCGGCATCGGGTTCGCCTTCATCGAGAACATCCTCTATCTCGCCGCTGCCTACAACGGCACCGACGGCATGGGCCCCGGCGGCACCTCGGCGCTGACCACGACCTTCGTCGTGCGCTGCTTGGCCAGCCCGTTCGCCCACCCCCTGTTCACCTCCTTCACGGGGATCGGCGTCGGCATCGCGGTCGCGTCGCGCAGCCGTGCGGTGCGATGGCTGGCGCCCGTGGGCGGGTACCTCCTGGCCGTGGTCGCCCACGGCACCTGGAACGGATCGACGATCTTCGGACCCGATGGCTTCATCGGCGTCTATGTCGTCGTCATGGCTCCGGCGTTCGTCTCGCTCGTCGCGTTCGCGGTCTGGGCCCGTCGCTCCGAGCGCCGGATGCTGACGGCGGCGCTCGGCGACGCCGCGGCCCGCGGCCTGCTGCCCGCGACCGACATCGGCTGGGTGGTCGACCTCGCCGCCCGGCGCCGGGCGCGCGCCTGGGCCCGACAGTACGGCGGCTCGCAGGCCGAGCGGGCGATGCGCGACTACCAGCAGGCGGCCATCGAGCTCGGGTTCCTCCATCACCGGTATCTTCGAGGGACCCCGCCCCCCGACTTCGCGGCCCGCGGCCAGGCCTATGTCGCCCGGATCGCCGTCGCCCGGCCCCACATCTCGTTCCCCGGACAGGTGGTACCCCTCCGATGACCCACGCAGCTCCCGAGCACGTGATGGACCACACGCGCATGCTGACCGCGCTCGTGCGGCTGCGTGGCGCGCTCCAGCTCGTGCGCCTTCCCCTGGCCGTGCCGGGGGTCGAGGAGCGCCGCCGGTCGCAGGCGGAGATGGTCGACCAGCTCGAGGACTATGTCATCCCGCGGCTGATGACCCTCGACGCGCCGATGCTCACGGTCGTGGGCGGGTCGACCGGGGCCGGCAAGTCGACGCTGGTCAACAGCCTCGTCGGTCACAAGGTGACCCAGCCCGGCGTGCTCCGGCCGACCACCCGCTCGCCCGTCCTGGTGCACCACCCCGACGACGCCCGGTGGTTCGGCCAGGACCGCCTGCTGCCCGACCTCGAGCGCGTCGGCCGGCCCACCAACGACCCGGGTGCGCTCCAGCTGGTCTCGTCCGGCACCGTCCCGGCCGGCCTCGCGATCCTCGACGCCCCCGACATCGACTCGGTCGAGGAGGCCAACCGGACCCTCGCCGCCCAGCTGCTCGCGGCGGCCGACCTCTGGCTCTTCGTCACCTCCGCGGCGCGCTATGCCGACGCCGTCCCCTGGGACTTCCTCCACAAGGCCGCCGAGCGTTCGGCCGCCGTGGCCATCGTGCTCGACCGGACGCCCGACGAGGCCGTCGACACCGTGGCCACCCACCTCGCGCGCATGCTCGCCAGTCGCGGGCTGAAGGACTCCCCGCTGTTCATCGTCCGCGAGGGCAAGGTCAGCGACGACGGCCTGCTCCCGCCCGAGACGGTCGCCGAGATCCGCCGGTGGCTCGAGTCGCTGGCGTCCAACAGCGCCGCGCGCGCGGCCGTCGTACGCCAGACCCTCGACGGCGCCATCCGCACGCTCTCGCTGCGCACCCACGACATCGCCGACGCGGCGGCCGAGCAGGCCGACGCCGTGGCGCGGCTGCGTGTCGACGTCGACAAGGCCTATGAGCAGGCGGCCCGAGCCATCACCGAGGCCTCGGCCGACGGGACGCTGCTGCGGGGCGAGGTGCTGGCCCGGTGGCAGGAGTTCGTCGGGACCGGCGAGCTGCTGCGCTCGCTCGAGACCCGCATCGGCGCGCTGCGCGACCGCATCGTCAACACCGTGAAGGGTCGGCCGGCCCAGGCCGAGCGGGTCACCGTCGCGGTCGAGTCGGGGCTCGAGACACTGTTGCTCGAGAACGCGGAGACGGCGGCCGAGCGGACGGAGGCGTCCTGGCTGTCGCTGGCCTCGGGGCAGCAGCTCATCAAGGACGCCGGCGAGGACCTCGGTCGCGCCTCGCGTGACTTCCGCCGTCGCGCCGAGCGCACGGTGCGCGACTGGCAGCAGGGTGTCCTCGAGATGGTGCGCACCGAGGGCGCCGACAAGCGCACCAGCGCCCGGTTCATGGCCTATGGCGTCAACGGGCTGTCGGTGGCGCTCATGGTGGTCGTCTTCGCCCACACGGCCGGCATGACCGGAGCCGAGGTCGGCATCGCGGGCGGCTCCGCCGTGCTGGGTCAGAAGCTCCTCGAGGCGATCTTCGGCGACCAGGCCGTCCGGTCGCTGGCCGAACGCGCGCGCCAGGACCTCGATGCCCGCGTCGCCGACCTGATGCGCGTCGAACGGGCGCGCTATGTCAATCTCCTCGACAGCCTCAAGATCGACGCCGATGCCTCGGAGCAGCTGCGCGAGGCCGCGCGGCGGGTCGACGACGTTCGCTTCGCCGTGCATGGCGATGACGAGCTCGCGGGGGTTGACCCCCTAGGCTGAAACCCCAGACTGTGGGAGTTCAGTTCCGAGGGAGACCATGACGTCCTTGCTCGAGGGAGCCAAGCGGCTCGTCACTCGGGGCACCGAGATCGGTGCTCGCGTGGCCGGCCTGGAGGCCGCCGTCGCCGCGTCCCGCGGCCGCCTGGACGACGAGCTCCTCGACGAGGCTGCCACGATCGTCGACCGGGCCGCCGGACGGCTGCGACTGTCCGCCGACCACACGGTCGTCGCGATCGCCGGTGCGACCGGCTCGGGCAAGTCGTCGACGTTCAACGCCCTCACCGGTCTCGACCTCTCCTCGGTCGGCGTGCGCCGCCCGACGACGTCGTGGGCCACCGCGTGTGTCTGGGGCCAGGAGGGTGCCGACGAGCTGCTGGAGTGGCTCGGCATCGCACCGCGCCACCAGACGATGCGCGACTCGATGCTCGACAGCGGGCTGGTCGACAGCGCGATGCAGGGCGTGGTCCTGCTCGACCTGCCCGACCACGACTCCACCGAGATGTCCCATCACCTCGAGGTCGACCGGCTCGTCGTCCTCGCCGATCTGATGGTCTGGGTCCTCGACCCCCAGAAATATGCCGATGCGGCGGTCCACGACCGCTACCTCGCGCCCTATGCCGACCACCAGGACGTCATGGTCGTCGTGCTCAACCACATCGACACCGTCGCGCCCGAGAAGCGGGGCGACATGGTCGCCGACGTCAAGCGGGTGCTCCACGGTGACGGGCTCGACCGCGTCCCCGTGATCCCGATCAGCGCGCGCTATGGCGACGGGGTCGAGGAGCTCCGCAAGGAGATCACCGGCCGTGTCTCGGCCAAGAAGTCCAACCGTGCCCGGGTCGAGGCCGACCTCAAGGCCGTCGCGGGCCGGCTCGACGCCGCCACCGGGACCGCCAAGCCGCGCCGTCTCAGCAAGGAGCGCGTCGCGGCGCTCAACGATGCGCTCGCCGACGCCGCCGGCGTCCCCACCGTCGTCGAGGCCGTCCAGCAGTCGACCCGCCAGCGCGCCAACCGCGCGACCGGGTGGCCGCTCATCGCCTGGGTGACCAGGCTCAAGCCCGACCCGCTCAAGCGGCTCCACCTCGACCTCGGCTCCGCAGGCAAGGCCCTCACCGGCACGGCCCGCACGTCGGTGCCCACCACGACGCCGGTCCAGCGGGCGCGCGTCGACTCCGAGGTCCGCGAGCTGGTCGAGGACGTCACCAAGGACCTGTCGCACGCGTGGGCCGGCTCCGTGCGTCGAGCATCGGTCTCGCGGTTCGACGACCTCAACGACCACCTGGACGCCGCGCTGGCCCGCACCGACCTCGGGGTCGCCAAGATCCCTGCGTGGGCGGGCCTGGTGCGCGTCCTCCAGTGGCTGCTGATCCTGGCGGCCATCGGTGGCGGGCTGTGGCTCGGCGCCATCTTCGTCATGGGCTACCTCCAGCTGCCCGACCTGCCGCTGCCCGAGGTGGCCGGGTTCCCGTTGCCGACGCTGTTGCTGCTCGGTGGGGTCGCCGTCGGGGTGCTGCTCGCGCTGGTCTCGCGCCTCCTGGTGGCCGGGACGGCCCGCGGCCGTGCGAGGTCGGCCGACAAGCGGCTGCGCGAGGCGATCGACGAGGTTGCCCAGGACCTCGTGGTGGCACCGATCGAGGCCGAGCTGGCCGCCTATGCGCAGGCGCGCGAGGGGCTCGCCCAGGCGCTCCGCTGACGCCACTTCCTGTCCACAGGGCGGGTCCTGACGAGCGTTTCCCCAGGCGGTCCCGACCGACGGCGATCCCGTCCGCGCTCCAGCACAGCCTGGGACCAGGGCGGGCGAGCGACCCGTCGGATGGAGGACTGCGATGAACGACACCCAGATCACGATCCGTGGGTGGGTCGGCAGCGACGTGACCCTGACCGAGGTCGGCAACGGCGTGCAGGTGGCCAGCTTCCGGGTCGGCAGCACCCCGCGCCGGCTTCGCAACGGCACCTGGGAGGACGGCGCCACGGTGTGGTTCACCGTCAAGGCGTGGCGGGCGCTGGCCCAGCACGTCGCCGACTCCGTCCAGGTGCGCCAGCCGGTGCTCGTTCAGGGCCGCCTGGTGGCCGACGTCTGGGAGAAGGAGGACGGCACCACCTCTGTGAAATATGTCGTCGTCGCCTCCTCGGTGGGCCATGACCTCGCGTTCGGCACCAGCACGTTCACCAAGGAGTCGCGTCGCCCGGTCATGGACCCCGAGGACTCCCGGCTGCGCGAGATGATCCACTCCTATGACGAGTCCGGCCCGCGACTGGACGCCTTCGGCGAGCCGCTGTCCGCACCGGAGCCGGCCGTGGCAGCCGGCGAGGAGTCGGCCGCCTAGCACGACCCGGCTCGGGGGCGGGGACGAATCGGAGATCCGTGGGGTTCTTCCGTAGGCTTGCGGATTATGGCGGACTACATCTTCACCCTGCGCAACGTGCGCAAAGCCCACGGCGACAAGGTCGTGCTCGACAACGTCACCTTGTCGTTCCTTCACGGCGCCAAGATCGGCGTCGTCGGCCCCAACGGCACGGGGAAGTCGTCCCTGCTCAAGATCATGGCCGGGCTCGACCACGCCAACAACGGTGACGCCCTGCTCGACCCCGACGGCACCGTCGGCATGCTCCAGCAGGAGCCGCCTCTCACCGAGGGCAAGACGGTCCAGGAGAACGTCGAGGAGGCCGTCCACGACATCAAGGCCAAGATGGCGCGGCTCGACGAGCTCTACGTCATGATGGGCGACCCCGACGCCGACTTCGACAAGGTCAACGCCGAGGCCGGCGACCTGCAGACCGAGCTCGACCACCTCGGCGCGTGGGACCTCGACAGCCGGCTCGAGCAGGCGATGGACGCCCTACGATGCCCGCCCGGTGACGTCCTCGTCGACAACCTCTCCGGTGGCGAGCGTCGCCGCGTGGCGCTGTGCAAGCTG
>JAGQUE010000742.1 GCA_020438665.1 Nocardioidaceae bacterium
TCGCGGCCTTCGCTTCATGCGGGCCGTCACCGGTCAGCGGGCGGGCCGAACCGTGAGCGGTCTTGAACCAGGCCACCAGCTCATCCAGCAGGTGTCCGTCGTCGCCGAGCTGGGCAGCCAGATAGCCTCGGAAACCGGCCTCCTGCGCCGCCTCAGCGTCTTTCGCGGCCAGGGCGGCGCGTAGCACGGGCACCATGTTCAGGTAGTCCTGGCGGTCGCTGCGGCGGTGCAGGTAGTAGGCCAGCTCGTCTCGGGTCGCCGCGTCGAACGGCAGCACCCACGACTCTTCGCCGGTGAACCACAACGACGCCCGCTTCGATGGGACCACCGGGCGCTCGCCGCGGTAGATGTAACCCGGCTTGTCCGGGACGGGCACATTGCGCCGCCACACCTCGTCGGTGCGGGCGAAGCGGATGATGAACCGGCCGCCTTTGTGCTCCTCGATCAGATGCGGAGCGTCCTGCTCCGGGAGCGACCCACACCTCTCCGGAGTGATCCGCAGGTGCCGGTAGCCCCAGCCGTCCCTACTGCGCGATTTGTCGTCGTCGTGGAAGGCGTCCGATCCGGTTGCCAGGATGACCCGCATTCCAGGCCGGAGCCGGGAGTTCAGCGACTTCTGCCAGGCGCGGAAGCTCGGCCGGCCGTCGGTCAGCGCCTTGGATTCTTCGTCGAGCAGGACAACATGTCCAGCATCCTGTGCGGCCAGGGACATGACGTTCAGTCCGCCGTCGGGCAGTGGCCGGAAGACCACCGACCGGTCGACCTGTCCTTGGATGACGAGCATCAGCCGCATGAAGTGCTTCTGCTTCGCCTCGGCCTGATCTTCTGCTTCGATCCATTTCTTGGATCCGGGTTCCAGCGGCTTTCCGTTCTTGGTGAACATGGCCGTGAACTCATCGGCCGCCGGCACGATCCGCCGGCCCACCGGGAGGTCGACGCCGGTGATCAGCACATATACCCGTTCCCCGTTGCGGAGGATCCAGTGCGGCCGCTCGTTCTCGGTCATCACCGTGTTATTCAGCCACGGGTCGCCGTAATCGCGGGCCTGCCGGGACGGCTTGACCACGACGATGCCACGCTGGTCCGGGACGACCCGGTCCAGGTTCTCCGGCGCGGCGACGATCCAGTCGAGGAAAGCTCCCATCGTGCGGAAGTCGAGGCCGCCGTGTTCGACAAGGATGAGCGACTCCTCGTCGGCGAACAGGACCGTCGAGCGGACCACCAGCGGGGTATCCGCCGGTGCCGGCTTGCCGCCTCGCAGCATCTCGACATTCTCGCCGCGACCCAGGTAGAGGTCGATCAACTCGGCCTTCTTCTTCAACACGGCCAGCTCTGCCTCCACCGGAGCCATCCGCGCAGCCAGGGCAGCCATCTGCTCCCGGTGCTGGCGGTCCAGCTCGGCACGCTGCGCCGCGAGGTCGGCCTTCGCTGCGCGTTCCAGCGCTTCCAGCTCTAGTTTCCGGCGGGTCGCCTCGGCCTTCGCCGCGGCAGCATCGGCCCGGGCATCCAGGGCGGCCTGGCCGGTCGGAATGATCTCGTTCATCGTCGTCCCTACCGATCAGATCAGTTGCAGATAGTGAGCCAGGTCCGGCCGGGCAACCGACTCGGTCATCGGCGCCTGGTGTTTGTACACGCCGGAGGCACCCTGGCGCTGGAATCGGAGCACGGGGTTTTCGGTGCGCTTGGCGGCGTTCATGTCCGAGATGACGCCGGTGCCCGCGCGTGATTACGCGGGGCCGCCGTCGGTGATCAGCACGTCGTCGCTGCCGGCCTCGGTCCGGGCACGCATCAGGCCGTCCAAGCCGATGTCGTCGATCCGGTCCGGGGTGAGCCGGTCAGCGGTGATGGTCAATGTAGGTTCAGCCATCGGGTCGTCCTTCTCGGGTTGCCGGCTTCGGGTGGCCGAAGTCGTCGTAGTGGGTCCACACGGGTTCGCCGGCCTGGCGGATCGCGTCGACGATCTGGCGCTGGCCGCCCAGTCCTGCGGCCCAGTCGGTGAGGGCGAGCAGGGCCCGGTCGGCGGTGGCGTGGAACGTGCGCCGCTGGGTCTGGTCCATCGCAGCCCACATCTCGTGGTCGATGCCGGACAGGTTCGCGATGTCGCGGGCCACGTACTCCCGCAACGTGATCGACGGGTCGGTGCTCATAGCAGGTTCAGTACCTTCCCGGCCGCCTCGAGCTGGTCCCAGCTGGCGCGGTCGCCGCGATGCAGATCCGGGTGCGCGTTACGGCGAGCGAGCTTCCACAGCACCGGCAGTTCGTCCTCGACCTGCGGGCCCATCTCCGCCCCGGCCAGGTCGACGACCACGATGACCGCCGTCGTGTGGGACATGACCTCCGGTTCGGACGTGATCTGCACATAGCCGCGGTACTGCTCCCCCGACCGGGACGCGCCGTACCGGTCGACCGCGCGCAACGCCTCCAGCGTCATCGCGATCGCGCGCACGTTGTGCTTCCACGCAGCACCCTGGTCGTAGCCCGCCGTCGTGTACTCATCGCACCGCATCAGGACCGGGCCGTGCTTCGAGGTGAACGCGACTTCGACTGCGGGAGAACGGAAGTTCGCGCGCGCCCGTGGCTGTCCGGAAAGCGTCAAGTCCATCTCGGCCACGTCGACCCCGATGACCAGCTCGGCCGCGCCGAGATACTCCGCCTCCCGCTTCAACAAGCGCAGCGTGTCGGTCCACGTGGCCCGGAACCGGGTCGACAAACGACCGGCGGGCCGTATCCAGGAGCGGTCCGACAGCGGACGGTACGTGACGTTCACAGGGCACCTCGGAAGAAGTCGATGATGTCGTGGGTCGGGTGGAAACCGGCGGCAGGCTTGCTCGTGGGCGTGGTGGTGCTGAACGTCGCCAGCACGACGCACCACACGACTATCAGGACGAACACGGCGGCCAGTGTCGGTGCGTAGCCGATCATGACCGACTCCTGGTGAACATTGCCCGCAGTTCGTCGGCGGTGTCGCGTGCCATGCGCAGCGGATGCCAGCCGCCGCCGTGCGCCCAGAACAGCAGAGAAGTGCTGAACACGCCCATTGCCAGCGAGAAAACGATCAAGAAGGCCGTGATCAGCACGGCGGTGACGATCACAGTGACCATGACGTGCTCCTGGCGATCGGGACGATGGTGACCGGAATGGACCGGTCCTGGGCGCGGGCCATGCAGTACGCGGTGCCGCGGGAGACCGGGTCAGCAACGAACGCGACACACAGGTCGACCCCGGTGGACGTCGCCAGCTCACTGCTCGCGAACCGGGCGTACCGTCCATGCTGCCAGGTCACTTCGACCGGCTTGACCGGCAAGCCCTTCGAGGACCAATACGCCGCAGACACCCGGTCGACGCCCCGGCAGTTGCCGTGCACCAGCTCGACGTCGTCGCCGGCCTGAAGCGCGGCATATGCGGCATCAAGCGCCGGCCCGATGACGGACACGTCGTCGAGCCAGCGCGGGCCGGTGACCAGGATCCGTTTCATGTCTGCTCTTTGCCGGATAGGGCGCCGGACGCGGCGCTACCAGACGAGGGAGGGATCGTGACGGCGGTCCCGTCCGGAGCGATCAGCCGGGCCAGGCGCCCCGGCGCGTCGACGAACGTGACGACGGTGCCGGCGGCCGACCATTCCGACAGGCGGGCCTGCGCCTGGTCGAGGGCTTGAACGGCCGCGGGCTGATCGCCGATGTCGATCGTGAACTGCCCGACCTGGTTCCGGGTAAGGCACCCGTCGGAGATCCCGATGCCTTCCTGCGCGTACAGGACGATCAGCGCGGTCCCGTGCACAGCGGCCCGGCGCACCGTGATCTCCATGTTCGTCGTCAGGTCCGCATCGTCCGGGCGAGCGACATCCAGCGGTTCCGACTCCCGCTCGAGGACGGCGCGCCCGTATTCGGTGCAGAACTTCGCCCCCGAGAACGGGATCGCCCCGCACGCGCAGTCAGCGATTGCCGGCGAGGCGGGCAGAACGATCTGCGACGGAGCGGAGGTGAACACCAGGTCACGCATCGCATGCCAGACCGCGACGTACGCGGCATACCAGCGGCCCTTGACGGCGTACTGGCGCGCCTTCGCGGTCATGTTCCGGGCGGCGTGCTGGGAATGCAGCCACTGCTCGGCGTCCGCCAGCGCACGCTCGAACGCATCGACGTCGTAGACGCGGGTCGCCAGCATGGCGTCCCGGAGCGGCTCGTATGCGTCGTTCATGCCTGCGATGATG
>JAGQUE010000154.1 GCA_020438665.1 Nocardioidaceae bacterium
CAACTTCCTGCAGCACATCATGACGATCCTCGACATCAATGGTCGCGCCGCCGTGGTCCTGCCCGACAACGTGCTGTTCGAGGGCGGCGCCGGCGAGACGCTGCGCCGCAAGCTGCTCGCGGACTTCGATCTGCACACGATGCTCCGACTCCCCACCGGCATCTGGTACGCGCCGGGCGTCAAGGCCAACGTGCTCTTCTTCGACAAGAAGCCGGCGGCCGAACAGCCCTGGACGCAGAAGTTGTGGGTCTACGACTTCCGCACCAACATGCACTTCACGCTCAAGCAGAACCCTCTGCGTCGGGCAGACCTCGATGACTTCGTGACGTCGTACCTGTCCGGCAAGGACCGAGCGGAGCGGGTGGAGTCCGAGCGTTGGAAGGCTTTCTCGTACGACGAGCTCGTGGCGCGCGACAAGGCCAACCTCGACATCACCTGGCTGCGGGACGAATCACTCGAGGACGCCGACAACCTGCCGGCACCCGAGGTCATCGCCCGGGAGATCGTCGAGGACCTGACTGCAGCGCTCGCCGAGTTCGAGGCCGTCGCCGCCGCACTCGAAGCCTCTTCCGCCGACTCCTGATCTACTCGCTCTTCCGACCCGTCCGGCTTCGTCTTCATCGACAATCGTTGACTCTTCACGGTCCCCAAAATCCTCTTCTCGTCACCCCTCACCTGCCTGCCACACCACCTTCTTTCACAGCGGCACGCATGCTACGAAGGTTCGTAGATGGGTCGCCCGGGATCGGGCGGCCCACGCGGCATTTCTAGGGGTCCGTTGGTTGTCGACGGACGTCGTGGAGGCGGTGGTCCGGGTGCACGGCGGCGTGAAGTTCTACCACGGCGCGGCGAAGGCCGCGCGCTCGTACTTGGAGTCCGATCACTCACGCGCCGATGACTACTACCTCGGTGAGGGCCTGGGACTCGCGATGCGGTTCGTCGCCGAGGCGACCAGTGACGGTCAGATCCAACTCGGGAGGATGCAGGATCTGGACGGCGACGCCTACGAGGGATGGGTGGCCGGACTGGTCGTCGAGACCGGAGAGCCGAAGGGTCTGCTTCGCAAGGACCCCGACGCGTTGCGGTTCGTCGAGGTCACCGTCAACGGACCGAAGACCTGGTCACTGGCCGCCGCGCTGGACCCCACCGTCTCCGCAGCGCTCGACGCGGCGCAGGAGCGCGCCGCCCGGCAGATCGTCAGCTACCTGGCCGAGCACGCCACGACTCGGGTCGGACCTCGTGGCCGTCAGGTGCAGGTGCCCGTCGAGCAGATCGAGGCCGCGGTGATCCGGCACTACACCTCGCGCGCCGGCGATCCGCACCGGCATCTGCACCTCCAGGTCAACGCCCGCGTCTTCGCCGAGGAGAAGTGGCGGGGTCTGCACTCGGTGGGGGTGCGCGACATGATCGAGGCGATCAACGGGATCGGGCACGCCGCCGTCGCCACCGACCCGGAGTTCCGGACAGTCCTCGCCGCTCGTGGCTTCACCCTCAACGCGGAGACCGGGGAGATCGAGCAGCTCGCGCCGTACGTCGGGGCGTTCAGCGCGAGGACCGCTCAGATCCACCGCAACATCGACCGGTACGAAGCGGAGTGGCGGAGCGAGCACCCAGGCGAAGAACCCGGGCCGCGGCTGCGCGAGGCGTGGGATCGGCGCGCGTGGGCCGATGCCCGGCCGGACAAGGCCGTCCCGACCGGCGGGGCGGAGTTGGTCACGAGGTGGAACGACGAGCTGCGCGCCCTTGGCTACCGCGACCCCGCCGCCCCCACCGATCTCGAAGCGACCCAGGTCGGCTGGATCGACCGTGACGGGGCCGCGGACTGGGTGATCTCCCAGCTCGGGGCGAAGCGGTCGGCATGGAACGTCGCCGACATCCGGGGCGCGGTGGAGGTCCTGCTGACCCAGACCAACCTGGTCGCCGAGCCGGCGGCGCGGATCGAACTGGCAGAGGACATCACCGCTCGAGCCGCCGCTCGCTGCATCAGGTTGCTTGCATCGCAAGAAGTACCCGAGCACGTTCGCTCCCTGACCTCGAGGCATGTGCTCACGGTGGAGGACGAGATCGTCCGGCGCTTCGCGGTCCGTGGTGAAGAGCCCGGCACGCGGGTTCGTCTGAACGGCCGCGGCCTGGTCCGCATCGACCCGATCCAGGCCGCCGTCGTCGGCACCCTGGCCGGCGAGGGTCCGCTGGTGGTCGTGGAGGGAGCGGCCGGTGCAGGCAAGACCACTGCGCTGAGGGTGACCCGGGAGCTGTTGGCGCGGCGGCGGCGTCGTCTCGTGGTGGTGACACCGACGTTGAAGGCCGCCGAGGTCGCCGCCGCGGAGACCGGAGCAGACGGGCACTCGGCCGCCTGGCTGATCCACCAGCACGGCTGGCGCTGGGACGACGACGGTCACTGGGCGCGGCGCCCCGAGGCAACGCCCCACCCGGCCGCCCGACTGCGGCCGGGCGACCTGCTGTTGGTCGATGAGGCGGGCATGCTCGACCAGGACACCGCCCGCGCTCTCTTGACGATCGCCGACGAGGCCGGCGCGCGGCTCGGGCTGGTCGGTGACCGACACCAGCTGCCCGCGGTCGGACGAGGCGGTGTCCTGGACCATGCGCTCGCGTGGGCTCACCCGACCGCGGTGGTGACCCTGGAGAAGGCGCACCGGTTCGCCGATCCCGATTACGCCGCGCTCTCCTTGCGGATGCGCACCGGCGAGGAGCCTGGCGCCGTCTTCGACGCGTTGCATCGCCGCGGCGCGATCGTCGTCCACTCCAGCGACGCCGAACGCGACGATGCGCTCGCCCGGGCGGGAGCGGCCGGGGATCTCGTCACCGCCGACACCCGCGAACACGTCGCGCACCTCAACGCCGCGATTCGCGACCGGCGCCGCGGCACGACCGAGCCAGGCGTCTGCCTGGTGACTGCTGGCGGTGAACGCATCGGGCTCGGGGACCGTGTCGCCACCCGCCGAAACGACTCGGATCTCGGGGTCGCCAACCGGCAGACCTGGACCGTCGCCGGCCTCGGAGACGACGGCAGCGTCATCCTTCACGGTCGCGGACGCGATCGGGTGGTTCCGGCGGAGTACGCGAACAGGTTCGTCGAGCTCGCCTACGCCACCACCGTCCATGGAGCACAGGGCGAGACCGTGGACCGGGCCCACGTCGCGATCGGCGACACCACCGGCGCCGCGGCCGTCTACGTCGCGATGACCCGGGGCCGTCACGCCAACACCACGCACCTCGTCGCCCAGGACATCGTCGACGCCAGGCGGCAGTGGGTAGAGGCGTTCGGCCGCGACCGGGCCGACCTCGGCCCCGCCCACGCCAAGCGGCGGGCCCTCGACGCGGTCGACCGCTACGGCCCCCAGCGGCGGCGTCAACCCGCCGAGCAGGAACCCCGTCGGAACACGCTGATCGGAGAGGACCGCGAAACCCGCCCGATCGGCTTCTGAGGAGGCCGAGGCTTGCGCTTGCGGATCGGCCGCCACTCCACCCCGATCTCCTCGGCGAGCCACGCACTGAACCCGCCCGGGTCACGCGGCGCCATGTCCTGCGAGGCGGTTGCCGCGTCGATGACCGGCTGCCAGGCCTCGCGGATCACCGTGGGAAGGTTCAGACGGTCCCACACCTGCATGAGCAGGACCCCGTCGACGGACTCCAGCATGAGCTGGGTGACACCGCGCCCGATGACCCACTCGTAGTAGTCGATGCGCTCGGCCTCCACCGACAGGTCCCACACCCGCGGCCGCCGCTGCTTCAGCAGCACCCCCAGCACCTGGATCTTGCCGAAGCAGTCCGGCATCGACACCGACCACAACCGCTCCGGGACGACGTACTGACCGATCTCGGGGTCCTCATGGGTCTCGAACAGGACGACCGGCTTGATCGCCAGCTCGAAGTCGAGGACCGCCAAGAGACGCTCCACCACCTCCAAGGTCGGTGACTTGCGGCGCGACTCGTACTCCGAGATCGACGACTGCTGCGTGTGCGCCCACAGCGCCAGCTCTGCCTGAGACGCACCCATGGCCCTGCGGGCGACTTCGATGACCGTCTTCGGCGGGTACACAGCCACAGAATATCGCTGATCATCGATTGGGAGTGCCTGCGCACCTACTGGGTGAGGTCGAGAACCGCTTGGCCTCATCGACCAGCGAGGAGCACACCATGACCACACAGCCGATGACCCCCGGCGACAACCGCCGCGCCTCGACGAACCTCGGCGACGAGATGCTCAGCCTCCAGGAAGCCTGCGTCTTCCTCCGCGTCCCCGAAGGCACCCTGCGCTACTGGCGCCACC
>JAGQUE010000739.1 GCA_020438665.1 Nocardioidaceae bacterium
TGGCGCGCCTACCTCGACGAGCACCGCGCCGAGATCACCGCCATCCAGCTCCTCACCGAAGCAAAGGAACGGCGGATCTCCTTCAGCGACATCAAGGAGCTTGCGGACCGCATCGCACGACCTCCCTACAACTGGACGCCCGACATCATCTGGAACGCGTACGTCGCCTTGGACCCACAGTTCGCCGCCAAGTCCGACCACCGCACGTTGACCGACCTCGTCTCGCTGGTCCGCTTCACTGTCGGGGTCGACGACAGGCTCGTCCCCTACGTCGAACGGGTAAGGACGAGGTACGCCGCCTGGCTCGCCCAGCAGGAGCAGGCCGGTGTGACGTTCACGGACGCAGAGCGCTGGTGGTTGGACAACATGGTCGAGGTCATCGCGAACTCCGCCGGCATCCGCACCGAGGACCTCGATGACGCGCCCTTCACAGAACGAGGGGGCACCGATGGCGCCCTCCGCGACCTCGGCGACCGTGCCTCCCAACTCATTGACGAACTGAACTCGGAGCTCACCGCATGACGACTCCCGCAGGGTGGGAGCGCAAGACGCTCGGCGAGCTCGGTCGGTACCTGAATGGGAGAGCCTTCAAGAAGCAGGAGTGGCGATCAACTGGACGGCCGATCATCCGCATCCAGAACCTCACCGGTTCCAGCGACATCTTCAACTCCTTCGAGGGGGAGGTAGATGATCGCTTCGTCGTGCGGCCTGGTGACCTTCTGGTGTCATGGGCTGCGACGTTGGGCGCCTACATCTGGACCGGGCCCGAGGCTGTACTGAACCAGCACATCTTTAAGGTCGAGTCGAACATCGACCTGAAGTTCCACAAGTACTTGCTCGACCACAAGCTCGACGAGCTGATGCGGCACACGCACGGATCGGGGATGGTCCATATCACCCGTGGGCGCTTCGACGCGCTGCCCGTCGATATCCCACCCCTGGACGAGCAGCGCCGCATCGTCGACCTCCTCGAAGACCATCTCTCCCGGCTCGATGCAGCGGACAGGGGACTGTCCCTGTCGCTCGCCAAGCTCGATGGGTTACGCGAACAAGCGATCAGGCAAGCCATCACGGCAGCCCACCTGCCAGGTCGCGTCGCTCCCGTACTCGCCGACCTAGGCACAAATGACGACAATCTTCCATCGCTTCCAGTCGGCTGGTCATGGGAGCGACTTGGCGACGTCGCCGACGTGGTGGGCGGGGTGACCAAGGACGCCAAGAAGCAAGGCAATCCGTCGTTTAAGGACGTCCCCTACTTGCGCGTGGCCAACGTTCAGCGCGGACACCTGAACCTCAACACCGTCACTCACATACGAGTTGATCCTGCCAAGGCAACTGCCCTACGCCTCCAAACAGGCGACGTGCTGATGAACGAGGGCGGCGACAGGGACAAGCTCGCCCGAGGATGGGTCTGGGAAGGGCAGATCGACAACTGCATCCATCAGAACCACGTCTTCAGAGCCCGCATCCACGAGCCCCGCCTCGATCCCTACTTCCTTTCGTGGACGACCAACACCTTTGGTGGTCGCTGGGCCGAGCGGAACGGAAAGCAGAGCGTGAACCTGGCGTCCATCAGCCTCAGCACGATCCGCAGGATGCCGGTGATCGTTCCTCCCGCCGGTGTGGCCAGCGACGTTGTGAGCCGACTCAGGGATCAGCTGGAGTCCTACAACAGACTGGCCGGTGTCATGGCCGGCTCGCGGACGCGAGGGGGGGCGCTGCGACGAGCACTCCTGGCGGCGGCCTTCGATGGTCGTCTCACAAATTCGAAGCGTCTAGACGAACGATTGGAATCGGTACTCAGTGTCTGACCTAAAGCTCTTCCGCCTAGTCGACGGCGCAGCGACGGAGCTGATGAGCTCGTCGGTTGCTCTCGAGAAATCTCTTCAGACGGTCGTCGAACACAACATGGAGCCGCTCTTCGGCGTACGGTTCCTGGCCTCCGAGTACTCCACGGGCGCCAAACATGGCGGCCGGATCGACTCTCTCGGACTGGACGAGAACTCCTCCCCCGTCATCTTCGAGTACAAGCGTTCGGTGAATGAGAACGTTATCAACCAAGGGCTCTTCTACCTCGATTGGCTACTCGACCACCGCGCCGAGTTCAAGTTGCTTGTGATGGAGCGCCTAGGGCCAGAGGAGGCCAACGCCATCGATTGGCGCAACCCCCGTTTGATCTGTGTCGCAAGTGGCTTCACGAGGTATGACGAACACGCGGTGCAGCAGATCAACCGCAGCATCGAGCTGGTCCGATACCGCGACTTCAGCGGCGAGCTGCTCGCCCTGGAGTTGGTCACTACGACGAAGGTGGATTCAAGCGACGCCAGCGCTGCGCCGGCGCCAAAGGGAAGCACGTCCACCGCCTCGTCGAAGACCGTGACGGAGTACCTGGAGAAGGCGCCGACAACACTCAAGGATCTCTACGCCGAGCTTGAGTCGTACTGCGAGAGTCTGGGCGACGACGTGAGCAAGAAGGCGCTGAAGTTCTACTTCGCCTTCCGCAGGCTCAAGAATTTCGCTTGTATCGAAGTCCATCCACAGACGAAGACACTCCTCGTCTACCTCAAGGTGGACCCGGACTCAATCGAGCTCGAATCGGGATTCAGCCGGGATGTGCGGAGCATCGGTCACTTCGGAACCGGAGACCTCGAACTACGGGTCGGGAGTACAACGGACCTTCAGAAGGCATTGCCACTAATCCAGAAGAGCTACGAGGCGAGCTGATGGATGCCACGACCGAACACAGCTCGTCGTCTCTGTTGTCGCTGGAAATGACCGACAAGCTGTACCCCGACCATGACTTTCCGAGCACGGCCGACAACCTCTGGCACTACGGGATCGATCAGGACGTCCCGTGCTTCTCTCTATGCACGGTGAACTCCGTCCGAGTGCATCCTGGGCAACTTCTGGACGATCCCGATGCGCTTGAGAGCCAGGAGAAGGTCGCCTCCCTGCAGCAGGCGATCCGCAGCGGCGACCCTCTCCCGCCGGTCTACCTTCTGCACACGGTGTCGAACGACTATGACTACTACCTGTTCGAAGGGATGCATCGGTTCACCGCCAGCCACCGCGAACGGGCCGACATGCTGGCCTGGCTGGCACACATCGGCTGCTGTGGTGGTCCCACCCCGACGGAGCGCACATGACTGACTCCCGCCGCCTCGTAGACAAGCTCTGGTCTTACTGCAACGTCCTGCGTGACGACGGCGTGGGCGTCATCGAGTACACCGAGCAGCTGACCTACCTACTGTTCCTCAAGATGGCGCACGAGCGGGCTACTCGGAGGCTCAACCCGCAGCAGATCGTGCCGCCCGAGTACTCGTGGCAGAAGCTCCTCGACGCTGAAGGCACCGAGCTTGAACTCACCTACACCGAGATTCTCGTCGGCCTTGCACAGCAGCCGGGCACGCTCGGCACGATCTTCCGGAAGGCCCAGAACCGGATCCAGGACCCGGCGAAGCTCAAGCGGCTCATCGTTGACCTCATCGACCAGGAGAACTGGTCCGCCTCCGGCACCGACCTCAAGGGCGACGCCTACGAGGAGTTGCTCTCCAAGGGCGCTTCGGACAAGGGCTCCGGCGCGGGGCAGTACTTCACGCCCCGTGAACTGATCCGGGCGATGGTCGATGTCGTCGACCCGCAGCCGAGCGATACCGTCGTCGACCCCGCATGCGGCACCGGCGGATTCCTCCTCGTCGCCCACGAGTACGCCTCCTGCGAGGCTGCCAGCCTGACGCCCACTCAGCGGAAGCACCTGCGGGACGAGTTCGTGACTGGCTACGAGCTGGTGGACGGGACCGCCCGCCTGGCCGCGATGAACCTGCTCCTCCACGGCATTGGCACACCGAGCGGCGACTCCCTCATCCAGGTGCGCGACGCACTCATCGCCGACCCCGGCCAGCGCTGGTCCGTCGTGCTGACCAACCCGCCGTTCGGTCGGAAGTCCTCGATCACCACTGTCGGCGCCGACGGTCGGGCAGTCCGGGAAGACCGCGACATCGAGCGCCAGGACTTCGTCGTGACGACGTCCAACAAGCAGCTCAACTTCCTGCAGCACATCATGAC
>JAGQUE010000003.1:0-4211 GCA_020438665.1 Nocardioidaceae bacterium
GGGCGAGAAGCAGGCCGCCATCCTCCAGGCGGAGGGTGCCCGGGAGTCCCAGATCCTCCGTGCGCAGGCCGACCGCGAAGCGGCGATCCTGCGGGCGCAGGGCGAGGGGCAAGCGATCCAGACCGTCTTCCAGGCGATCCACGACGGCCAGCCGGATCAGTCGCTGCTGGCCTATCAATACCTCCAGATGATGCCCAAGCTCGCCCAGGGCGACGCCAACAAGGTCTGGGTGATCCCCTCGGAGTTCAACAAGGCCCTCGAAGGGCTCGGGTCGACGGTCAACCAGCTCCAGGGCATCCCGCAGTCGGCCACGCCCCGGGTGAGGGTCGACATGGGGTCCACCGACCGGGTCCAGGTGGGCGGGTCGGGTGCCGACTCCGAGCTGTCCCAGACCAGTGCCGCGGTCGAGGCGGCGATCGCCGAGGCCCAGACCGCCGCCAACCCGGGCGCCAACCCGGGCGCCGGCTCGGGCGAGCACCGGGCCGACGCCACGGACGACCGTCCGCCGGCCCCGCCCGCACCTCCGGCACCGGGAGCCCCCTACCAGCCGTGACGCCGACGCGGTGAGCCTGTGGCAGATGGCGGCCATCCTCATTGCGGGGATGGCCGCCGGCACGATCAACACCCTGGTGGGGTCGGGCACGCTGATCACGTTCCCCACCCTGCTGGCCTTCGGCATCCCACCGGTGACCGCCAATGTGTCCAACAACGTCGGATTGGTGACCGGCTCGCTGTCGGGCACGCTGGCGAGCCGTGCGGAGCTGACCGGCCAGGCGCGACGCAACTGGCGGCTGGGACCGGCCTCGCTCGTCGGTGGCGCGGTCGGCGCGATCCTGCTGCTGGTGCTGCCCTCGTCGGTGTTCGCGGCCGTCGTCCCGATGCTCATCGGGCTCGGGGTGGTGCTGGTGATCTTCCAACCCCGGATCTCTGCCTGGGTGGCGCGCCGCCACCAGGGCCTGGGGGGGCTGCCGGAGGACGGGGCGTGGTGGGTGCGCCCGGGCGTCGCGCTGGCCGGGGTCTATGGCGGCTACTTCGGGGCGGCGCAAGGCGTGCTGCTGATGGCGATCCTCGGCAACGGGGTCGACGACAGTCTCCAGCGGCTCAACGCCACCAAGAACGTGCTGGCCACGGTGGTCAACGGGATCGCCGCGGTGTTGTTCATCGCCTTCGAGCACATCGACTGGGCGGTGGCCGGCCTGATCGCGGCCGGTGCGGTGGTGGGTGGCCAGCTGGGCGCCCGCGTCGCGCGCCGGCTCCCGTCGGCGGTTCTGCGTGGCGTGATCGTGCTGGTCGGCACGGTCGCGCTCGCGGTCTTCGTCATCCGGTCCTGACCGGGTGGGACGTGCGAACGCGACCGGTGCCGCTCCAGCCAGGGTCAGCCGATCTTGAGCACCCGCGTGCCACCGGCGAAGTGGTCGTGCCACGCCTGGCGGTTGACGGTGTCGTTGTTGATGCCGACGGCGATCATGATGACGGCGACCAGGCCCAGCACCCCACCGACGAGGCTGCCGATGATCGGGATGATCGTCAGCAGGCTGGTGGCATAGAAGATGTTGCGGCGGATGGCCTGCTCGAGCGTCGGGTTGCTGACGCCGTCGGGCCCGACCGTCTTGAGCTTCATCACCATCTTGCCGATGGTCTGGCCGCGGGTGGACTCCATGAAGGCGTAGTAGCCAAGGAAGATCGCCACGTCGATGATCGAGGTGACCAGGTAGTAGAGGAAGAGCTCACCACGGGAATAGATGAAGCCGTGGAGGAACAGCGGGCTGATGATCAGCCCGATGATGAAGTAGACGACACCGAAGAGGACCCCGTCGATCAGGCGGGCCAGGAAGCGGTCCACGAGCTCGCCGGGTCGTGACCCACCGGGCACCGGGGGCGGCGGCGGGGGAGCGGGGTAGCCATAGCCGGGAGGCGGCTGCTCGGACATGAGGACTCCTTCACGAGGGGGCCGACGACCGGGACCGGTCACCGGCGACGATGTGAGTATGTCGCGGTCCGGACCGCGTTGCACGGCTCCGCGCTAGACCTCCGCGCGCGTGTCGCGGGACCCGACATAGGCGCCGAGCCAGCGGTCGATCTCGTCATAGACCCGGGCGCGCGGCTCGGGTCGTGAGAGGACGACGTCGTGGATGGCGCCGTCGACCGAGACGACGGTGACCCGGCGGGCCACGGCGGTCGCCCACCGCCGCATCTGGCGCACGTCGAGCACCACGTCGGTGCTGTAGACCTCCTCGTTGAGCTCGGTGGCCTTGCCGGTCGCGCCCGACGTGATGACCAGCACCGGACCCTGGACGTCCAGCCCGCGGTGGAGCTCGGCATGGCCGCGTCGGATGGCCCTGGCCCAGCCCGCGAAGACCGGCCAGGACTCCGGCGGCTTCCACGCGAGGTCGTAGTCCCACTCCCCGGAGAAGTCACGGTGGAGGGCTTGGGCATAGATGGTGCCGCGCGCTCGCGGGATCTCTCGGCGCGGCTGGTAGGACCCGAGCTGCTTGACGACGCTGGCGCCCAGCCGCACCCAGAACGGCCCGTGCATGTCGACCCAGGGGGAGTTGAGGATCATGCCCGCCAGCCGATGCCGACGGTCGTTGGCCCACAGCGGCACCGTGAGACCGCCGGTCGAGTGCGCGCTGAGCACCACCTGGTCGTGACCGTCCCGGCGGGTGATCCGTGCCCACGCCTCGTCGAGCTCCTCGAAGTAGTCGCGGACGTCCTCGACATAGCCGGGCGTGTGGTGCTCGCGCAGTGACCGGCCATATTTGCGGAGGTCGAGGGCATAGAAGTCATAGCCACGCTCGGCCCACCACCGGGCGTAGTCGGCATGGAAGAAGTAGTCGCAGAAGCCGTGCACGTGCAGCACCGCCCGCCCGGTCGGGCGCTCGGCGCGCAGCCGCACGAGGTTCGCCTCGACGGCACCCTCGGCGTCGGGACGCAGCTCGATGGTCTCCACGGTGAACGGAGGGCCGAGGACGTCGGGCTGCTCGTGGCTGTCCCAGTGGGCGCGCTCCTCGGTCATGCCGCGATTGTCCCAGGGTGGCGAGCCACGGAGGTACGACGACTCACCCGCGGGCCGCCAGGTGGTCGCGCGCCGCGGCGACCAGCCCCTGGAAGAGCGCCAGGTCGGTGCCCTTCTCGGGGTGCCACTGGATGGCCACGCAGAAGCCGTCACCGGGGCGCTCCATCGCCTCGACGGTGCCGTCGGCGGCGCGGGCCGTCACGTCGAAGCCGGGGTGAGCGAGGACCGACTGGTGGTGGTGGCACGGGACGTCGATCGACGCCCCCAGGAGCGCCGCGATCCGTGACCCGGCCACGGTGTCGACGTGCGTGGTGCCGAACGTGCCGGGTCCAGGCCCGTGGCCCTCGTGCCCCACGGTGTCGGGGGTGTGCTGGTCGAGGCGCCCGCCGGCGACCGCGGCCATCAGCTGCATGCCCCGGCAGACGCCGAGGATCGGCAGTCCGGCACGGTCGGCGGCCGTGATCAGCGCCGCCTCCCAGGCGTCACGGTCGGGTCGCCAGTTGGCGGTCCGGGGATGAGGCTGCTCTCCGTAGCGAACGGGTTCGACATCGGCGCCGCCGCAGATGACCAGACCGTCGAGCCGGGCCGCCACCGCGTCGGCGGCGGCGGGGTCAGCGGTCGCCGGCGGCAGCAGCACGGGCACGCCGCCGGCTGCCACCACGCTGTCGGCGTACTCGTGGTGCAGGATGTCGGCGCGTTGCGACCAGACCCCCCACGACGCCTCCTCGCGATAGGTGGACAGACCGATGAGTGGCAACCCGTGCGCTGTCACCTGGCGACCTCAGAGCGGCGTGACGTAGGCGCCGGAGATGCCGCCGTCGACGATGAAGCTGTTGGCGGTGATGAAGCTCGACTCGTCGGAGGCGAGGAAGAGCACCGCGTTGGCCATCTCCTCGGGCTCGCCGAACCGCCCCATCGGGACGTGGACCAGACGCCGGGCCGCCCGCTCGGCGTCCTTGGCGAACAGCTCCTGCAGCAGCGGGGTGTTGACCGGTCCGGGGCACAACGCGTTGACGCGCACGCCCTCGCGGGCGAACTGCACGCCGAGCTCGCGGCTCATGGAGAGCACGCCGCCCTTGGACGCGGAGTAGGAGATCTGCGACGTCGCCGCGCCCATGAGGGCCACGAACGACGCCGTGTTGATGATCGACCCGGACTTCTGCTCCAGCATGTAGGGCAGCGCCGCCTTGCAGCA
>JAGQUE010000003.1:4294-4563 GCA_020438665.1 Nocardioidaceae bacterium
GGGCGAGATGCCGGCGTTGTTGAAGGCGATGTCGACCGAGCCGTAGGCGTCCTTGGCGGTCTTGAACAGCGCGTCGACCTCCTCCTTGGAGGTGACGTCGACGTGGACATAGGTGACGGCGTCGGGTCCGCCGAGCTCGGCGGCGAGCTCCGCTCCGCGCGCGTCATCGATGTCACCGATGACGACCTTGGCGCCCTCCTCGACGAAGCGCCGCACGGTGGCCAGACCGATGCCGGAGCAGCCACCGGTGATGACGGCGACCTTGCCGT
>JAGQUE010000155.1:0-10919 GCA_020438665.1 Nocardioidaceae bacterium
CCGGCGAGGTGCCCGGTGTGGTCGGGCACTTCGGTGGGCAGCAAGAGGAACTTCGGCGGGCAACACCGGGCACTTCGGCGGTCCGCAGGGGGCACCTCGGCGTACGGGGTCAGCGCTTGCGCACCGCCAGGTCGGCGAGGACCTGCTGGCTGGCGAGCTTGCCGGGGCCGCCGGTGACGCAGCCGCCGGGGTGGGTGCCGGAGCCGCACTGGTAGTAGCCCTCGAGCGGGGTGCGGTAGTCGCTGTAGCCGGGCGCGGGGCGCATGAAGTACATCTGCGACCCGAGGAACTCGCCGTGGAAGATGTTGCCCTCGGTCAGCCCGGCGATCCGCTCGATGTCGAGCGGCGTGACGACCTCGCGGTGGAGCACGATGTCGGAGAAGCCCGGGAAGAACGACTCCAGGGTCTGCTGCACGGTGTCGCCGAGGTTCTGGCGCTCCTCGTCCCAGTCGCCGCGCGTCCCGTCGGGCCGTTTGAGCTCATAGGGCGTGTATTGCACGAAGCACGACATGACGTGCTTGCCGGGCGGCGCCATGTCGGGGTCGATGACCGACTGGACGGCGCAGTCGAGGTAGGGACGCTGGGAGAACCAGCCATACTTGGCGTCGTCGAAGGCGCGCTCGAGGTATTCGATCGACGGACCGAGGTTGGTGAAGCCGCGGTATTGGTCGACCCGCCCGGCCAGCGCCGGGAAATGGGGCGCGGCATCGAGGGCGAAGTTGACCTTGGACGACGTGCCCTGGAAGCGGTAGCGCGCGATCGACTCGACGAGGTCGTTGGGCAGCTCGCGCGGGTCGACCAGCTGGTTGAACGTACGGCGTGGGTCGAGCGCCGACGTCACGGCCTTGGCCTTGATCTCGGTGCCGTCGGCGAGGGCGACACCGACAGCCCGGCCGTTCTTGGTGATGACGTGGTCGACGTCGGCGTCGAGCACGATCTCCGCCCCGAACGACTCGGCAGCTCGTGACAGCACCTGGGTGAAGCCGCCGTTGCCGCCCTTGTGGAACGCCCACGCGCCGAAGTGGCCGTCGTGCTCGCCGATCGAGTGGAACAGCAGCACCAGCCCGGACCCCTGGGACATCGGGCCGACCTTGTTGCCGATGATGCCTGAGGAGGCGAGGTAGCCCTTGAGGATGTCGGACTCGAAGTAGTCGTCGAGGAAGTCGGCCGCGCTCGCCGTGAGCAGCCGGATCAGGTCGTGGGTGACCTTGCGCGGCGCGCTCTTGAGGTGGTGGAGCAGCCAGGCCATGTTGTCGGCGTCGGCCTCGGTCGTGCCCCACGGGTTGGGCGGGACGCGGTCGAAGAGCGGCTTGACCAGCTTGATGACCCGTTCCATGTCGTGCTCATAGCGGTCCATCGCGTCGGCGTCATGGGGCGAGTGGCGCATGATCTCGCGGAGGTTCTCGTCGCGGTCCATCGTGAGGAGGAGGTAGTCGCCGTCCTCCTTGGGTGCGAACGAGTTGGGCATCAGCAGTGGCATGAAGCCGTGCTTGACCAGCTCGAGCTCGTGGATGATCTCGGGACGCAGCAGCGAGAGTGCATAGGAGAACGTCGTGAAGTTGAATCCAGGTTGAAGTTCCTCGGTGATCGCCGCGCCGCCGACGAGGTGGCGCTTCTCGAGGATCAGGGTCTTGAGACCGGCCTTGGCGAGGTAGGCACCGTGGGTCAGGCCGTTGTGGCCGCCGCCGACCACGACGACGTCGTACTCCTTGGCCTGGGGGCGGGATGCCTTGGCGGACGGCCTGGCCGAGGCGGTCTGCTTGGCCGCGGCGGTCTTGGCGGCGGGGACGGACTTCTTGGTCGCGGCCTTCGTGGCCGCTGCCTTCTTGGGGGCCTTCTTGGTGGTCGCCATCAGATGTTCGCCGTCTTCCGGGCCGGGTTGAACAGGGGCATCCGCGACACCGTGGCCGCGCAGGTGAGGTATTCGTGGTTGATCGTCTGCTCGACGTGCACGGTCGACCCGAGCGCGGCGTGCTCGGGCTTGACCAGGGCGATGCCGATGTGGCGCTGCAGCATGGGGGAGTACATCAGCGTCGTGGCATAGCCGATCCGCTCGCCGTCGGCGTCATAGAGCATCGACTCATAGTCGAGCGGGGTCTCCTCCTTGGGAGGGATCAGCCCGGCGTCGTCATAGAGCCGGTCCCACTCGGCCCAGTCGAGCACCAGCCCGACGGTCTGCCAGCGCGAGGTCTGGCCGATCAGCTCGGCGCGCAGCGGGTCGCGGCCGATGAACGGCCGGCTGTCGTCGTCGATGCCCTTGAGCAGCCAGGTCAGCCCCAGCTCGACCGGGGTCAGCCGCTGGTGGTCGTTGTAGGCATAGCGGGCCGAGGTGAACTCGACGCCGATGAGGATCAGCCCCGCCTCGACGCGGAGCATCATCAGCGCCTCCTCGCCGAAGGGCCGCAGCCCGTACGGCGTCCCGGTGTCGAGGATCGCATCCACGACCTCGAGCGCGTGGTCGCTCGGGACGAGCACCTCATAGCCGAGGTCGCCGGTGTAGCCCGTGCGGGAGACGGTCACCGGCGCACCCTTGATCGTGGTCTCGGCCATGCCGAAGAACGGCAGCCCGGCCACATCCGGGGTGAGTCGCGCGAGGATCTCGCGGGAGCGCGGCCCCTGGAGCGCCAGTACGCCGTAGGCCTCGGAGACGTCGGTGACGGTGACGTCGAAGCCGGCGGTGAGGTCGCTGAGATAGCCGACGTTGGGCTCTGCGCAGGTGAGCAGGAACTCGGTCTCGGAGTGGCGGAAGAGGACGCCGTCCTCGAGGAGGTAGCCCTCCTCGTCGCACCAGACCGTGTATTGCGCCTTGCCGGGCGAGCAGGTGCGCACGTCGCGGGCCATCACGCCGGCGAGGAAGCGCTCGGCCTCGGGGCCGGCGATGCGGTGCTTGTAGAGCGGCGAGGAGTCGAAGAGACCGGCGGAGTTGCGGACGCCGAAGTATTCGTGCTTGGCGGAGGTGTCATAGCGCAGCGACGACAGATAGCCCGACCAGTGACCGTAGAGTCCGGTCCTGTTCAGCTCGCTCAACCGCTGGTGGAACGGCGAGAGTTTGACCATTCCGGCAGGCTAGGCGTTGTTGGACGCGTGCGCAACAGTTGACTTAGGGTGACCTTCTATGGCACGCATGAGCCCCGCTGCCCGGCGGGCGACGATCCTCGACGCCACGCTGGCCGTGATGGGGCGCAAGGGCATCGCCGGCACGACCGTGCGCGACATCGCCGCCGAGATGGGTACGTCGTCGGGACTCATCCACCACTACGTCGCCTCGATGGACGAGCTGCTCGCCGAGGCTTTCGAGCAGGTGGCCGACGCCGACCTCGCCGTCACGGTGGCGGAGATGGCGTCCTCGGGGGGATCGCCGGTCGCGCGGCTGGCGATGTTCTTGGCGTCCTACTCCCGCGCCGACAACGACGCCGCCTTCCAGCTGTGGCTCGACGCCTGGGCCGAGGCCTCGCGCCGGCCCGTGCTCCGCGAAGTCTCGATGCGGCTCAACATCGCCTGGCAGGAGCTGCTCGCGTCGACGATCCGCGACGGGGTCGAGGCCGGCTCGATGGCGTGCGCCGATCCCGACGCCACCGCGTGGCGGATCGTCTCGCTCCTCGACGGGCTCTCGCTCCAGGTCGTCGCCCACGGCGACTCCCTCGACCGTCGCGTCGTCCACGAGTGGGGCGCGGCGTACGCCGAGACCGAGCTCGCCCTCCCGGCCGGGTCGCTGCTGGTCCGGCGGGGCTGACGCCGCACGCCGTACGCCGTCCACCCAACTGGTGCGCCCGTGTGGAGGGTTAGTGCCACCTATACCGGGCACTAACCCCGACCACCGGCGCACCAGTCAGCACGCCGGCGCGGCAGATGGGGCACCAGCTGCGCCCTGCTAGGCGTACGACGCTCACCCCACCAACGCCGACCGACCACGCTTGACCAGCTGGTCGGCGACGACGACCCGCTGGAGCTCGGAGGCGCCCTCCCAGATGCGCTCGACGCGCAGCTCGCGATAGAAGCGCTCGGCGACGTTCTCACGCATATAGCCACGTCCGCCGAAGATCTGCACCGCCCGGTCGGCCACGCGCCCGGCCATCTCAGAGGCATAGAGCTTGGCCATCGAGCAGCGGCCGTGGGCCACCTTGCGGGCCTCGGCGACGGCGGCCGGGTCGGACAGTGACTCCGCCTCGTCGAGCCCGCGCGCGACCTCATAGACCATCGCGCGGGCGGCGAACAGCTCGGTCAGCGAGTCGGCGAGCATGGCCTGGACGAGCTGGCGCTCGGTCAGCGGTACGCCGCCGACGAGGCGCTGCGACGCGAACTGGGTGGCCTCGTCGACCAGCCGCTCCGCCGCCCCGAGACACCGCGCCGCCACCATGAGCCGCTCGAAGCGGAACCACTCATAGCTGAAGCGCATCCCGTCGCCCTCGGCCCCGACGAGGTTGGCCACCGGCACCCGCACGCCGGTGAACGACACGATGGGGTGCTCGTGGGCGATGGTGTGGGTGTAGGCCGGCGTCCGGTCGACCGCCATCCCGGGAGACGGCTTGTCCACCACGAGGAGCACGTGCTCGCCGTCGTTGTCCCCGCCCTGGAGCACGGCCTGGACGAACACATAGTCGGCCTCGTTGTAGGACGTGACGTGCCACTTCACCCCGTCGACGACATAGACGTCGCCGTCGCGGCGAGCCGTCGCCGCGAGCTGGGAGGGGTCGGAGCCGGCGAACTCCTCGGTGATGGCATAACACTCGGTGCGCTCGCCGCGGATCGTCGGCTTGAGCCAGGTCTCGAGCTGGTGGTCGGTGGCGACCTCGGGCCACCAGGCGGGCGGCGTCGCGAGCACCCACCCGAGGGCGTTGGTGACCCGGCCGCCCTGCTCCTGGACCAGCACCTGCTGGAGCGACGTGCAGCCACCGCCGCCCAGCGACACGGGCAGGTTGGTGGCATAGAGCCCGTCGGTGATCGCCCGCTTGCGGTGCTGCTCGGCGACCCCGTCGGGCAGGTGGCCGCCGTGCGCCTCGGCGTACTCCTCGAGCGGGATCAGGTCGTCGGCGAACGCTCGCGCGCGGGCCTGGAGGTCGAGGTCGGCGGCACTCAGGGCGTACATCGGCGCTCCTCCTGCGAGACGATTGACTGACTGTTCAGTCTATGCGAGCGTCGGCCTCGTGACGAGCGTCGATGTCGTGGTCGTGGGTGGCGGCACGATCGGGGGCTGGGCGGCCGCCTTCCTGCGCGAGGAGGGGCTCGCGGTCCTGCTGATCGAGCGCGCCACGCTCGGGTCGGGCGCCAGCTCGCGCGCCGCGGGCATGGTCCGCGCGCAGGGCGGGACCGAGCCGGCGGTGCGGCTGGGCCAGTGGACGCAGGCGTTCTATCGCGGCCAACGCGACCGCTACGGCGTCGACTCGGGCTTCGTCGAGACCGGCTACTACATGCCGTGCTTCACCGAGGACGAGGTGCAGTCGGCCTATGCCCGCATCGCGATGCAGCAGTCGCTCGGCCTCGCCGCCGAGTGGGTGACGCCCGACGAGCTCGACCACCGCAACCCGATCATGGCGCCGGGCAAGACGCGCGGTGCGTCCTACTTCTCCGGCGACGGCTATCTCGACCCGCCCCGCAACGTCGCCGCCTATGCCGCCGCGCTCGCGGCGTCGGGCGTCCAGGTCTGGGAGCGTACGACGTTCACCGGGCTGCTGACCGGTGGCGACCGGGTGACCGGCGTGACGACCTCGCGGGGCGACGTGATGTGTGGCGCGGTCGTGCTGACCGGCGGCCCGAGCCTCCCGTCCGTCGGCGACGCGGCCGGCGCGGCACGCATCTGGTCCGGCGGGACGCGCCACCAGGTCGTCGTGACCGGGGCTCACCCCGACCTGGCGCACGCCAACGTCCCGATGGTCTTCGATGTGATGTCGGGGATCTATTGGCGTCCCGAGGACGGCGGTCTGCTGTGGGGGATGTCCAACCCCGACGAGCAGCCGGGCGAGGCGCAGGAGTTCGACGACGACTACTTCGCGGTGATGCGCGCCCGGGTGGCCGAGCTGGTGCCGGTCACCGCCGAGCTCGGGCTGCGGCGGCGGTGGGCGGCGACGATCGACTACACCCCCGACCACCTGCCGATCATCGGCCCGATGCTGCGCCCCGACGGCACGTCCGTCGAGGGCGCATGGGTGGCGGCCGCCGGCGGCCACGGGATGATGTGGGGCCCCGGCGTCAGCCGCTCGGTCGCCGACCTGGTCATCGCCGGCCGGACCGATGTCGTTGACGCCGCCCCACTCGGCATGGACCTCTTCGATGACCGTGGTCGCTCCACCCTGGCCACCGACCCGATGACGCTGCCGTTCCCCGAGCGGGCCTGAGGCTCAGCGAGGCTAGTGGTCACGGCCCCGATCGCTCGACGAGCGCGTCGACCGCGACCAGCCCGTCGGCGGTGAGGATCATCGGGTTGATGTCGAGCGCCGTGACGGTCGGGCCCAGGTCGAGGGTCAGCCGCGCGACGGCGCGGGCGGCGTCGGCGAGCAGCTGGCGTGCCTCGTCGGGGACGCCGGCCAGCCGGTCGACGAGCCGCCTCGGGTCGGCGAGCACCGCCTCGGGGAGGGCGACGGCCCGGGCGGCGAGCTCCTCGATCCGGCTGCCGCCGTGGGCGACGAGCACGAGCGGCCCGACCTGCGGATCGGTCACGACGCCCAGCGCCAGCTCGGCCCGGCCGCGAACCATCGGCTGCAGCGCGACGCGCGGACCGAGCCGGGCGGCCAGGTCGTCGTACGCCGCCAGCAGCGCGGTCTCGTCGGCGACCCCGACGACGACGCCGCCGACCCGGGCGCGGTGGTCGATGCCGGGCTCGTCGGTCTTGAGGACGAGGGGATAGCCGACCTCGGCGGCGGCCCTGACGACATCGTCCCGCGAGACAGCCGGCAGCGTCGGCACCGTCGCCAGCCCCGCCCGTGCGATGACGGCCAGGGTCGACGCCGCATCGAGCCAACCCTCGCGGAGCAGCCCTCCAGGCGAGCCGGCAACAACACCAGGCACCGGCGGCCGGTCAGCGTGGTCCCGCAGATGGCCCAGCGCGCGGAGCCCTGACCGGGCGCCCTCGAGCACGGCGATCCCCTCGTCGCGCAGCGCGCGGGCCTGGGCCTGGTCGATGGCGGCGGGCATCGTCGAGAGGACGACGACCGGCTTGTCGGTGTGCTTGGCGGCCGCGGCGACGGCGCGGGGATAGGAGTCGTCGCCGTCATATTCCTCGACGAGGTCGACGGCCAAGGCCACCGCGTCGACGCCGGGGTCGGCGGCGACGGCGTCGAGACAGGCGGTGAAGAGGGTCTCGGTGTCGGCGCCGCGGCCCCACACGTCGAGCGGGTTGGCGACCACCAGTCCCGGGTCGAGCAGCTCCCCGACGGCACGGCAGGTCGACTCGACCAGCGTCGCGAACGGCACGCCCTCCGCCTCGGCGACATCGGCGACGAGGGTGCGCTCGGCGCCGGAGTCGTGGACGGTCGCGATCCCGGCGGCGGGCCGGCGGATGCGGCGGCCAATGGCGAACAGCTCCAGGGTGTCGACGAACTCCTCGAGGTCGCGGGTGCGGTGCACGCCGTACGACGCGAACAGCGCCTCCCACCCGGCGTCGTCGCCGGCGATGGCGCCGGAGTGGGCGGTGACGAGCGAGCGCCCGGCCGCCGATGAGCCCACGGTCAGCGCGACGACGGGGACGTCGCGCTCGAGCGCCTGGGCGAGGGCCTGCCGGAGCGTGGCGGCGTCGCGGACGGTCTCGAGGAAGAGACCGACGACGCGGGTCTCGGGGCGCTCGAGCGCCCAGGCGACATAGTCGCCGGCGGTGAGGCCGAGCTCCTGGCCCGACGACACGGCCAGCGCATAGTCGAGGCGCCGGTGGGTCCGCAGCAGTGCGGAGAACAGTGAGCCGGAGTGGGTGACGAGCGCGATGGGGCCGGGGCTCAGCTCGTCGCGCTCGAGATAGCCGAGCGCGCGGACGCCGTCGACCGGGTTGACGAACCCCATGCACCCGCCGCCGACGAGCGCCAGCCCCGCTCCGGCCGCGCGGACGTCGTCGGCCTGGCCGGGGACGCTGCCGAACACGACGGCCCCGCCGGCGCCGAGGTCGCGGGCGGTGGCGAGCTGGTCGGGCACGAGCCGGTCGGGGACTCCCATGAGGACGAGGTCGGGAGCCTCGTCGAGGTCGGCGAGCGAGGGCGCCGTACGGCGGCCGAGCACCTCGCCGTGGGTGGGGTGGACCAGGTCGACCCGTCGTACGCCGCTGCTGCGCAGCGCCTCGATCGCCAGCCGTTCGCCGAACGAGCCGGGCCGCGCGGACGCACCGACGACCGCGACCGCGCTCGGCGCGAGCAGGCGGTCGATCGGTGTGGGTGGGCTCATGTGGTCATCCTGACTGACTGTTCAGTCCGCGTCGTGTGTACGGTATCGGGACGACCCCGCGAGACCAAGGGGTCCTCGGAAAGGGGTTTGCGTGGAGGAGACGACCGCGACACCTCCCGCGGAGGCGCAGGACTCCCGGCGGACACAGATGCTGACCGCGGCGGCCGAGCTGATCGCCGAGCGGGGCCTGGCCCGCACCCGGATCGCCGACGTCGCCGAGCGGGTCGGCGCGAGCCCCGCGCTGGTCGTCTACTACTTCGACACCAAGGAGAACCTCCTCATCGCGGCCCTCCGTGAGTCCGAGACCGGCTTCTATGCCGCGGCCGAGAGCCTGCTGCGCAGCCAGGTGTCGCTGCGCGAGCGCATCGAGACGCTGGTCCGGCTGACCTTCACCGAGGAGTCCCAAGGCGAGGTCCAGGGCCAGTGGGGGCTCTGGTTCGACCTGTGGAACGAGGCGTTCCGCCACCCCCAGGTTGCCGCCGACCGCCGTGCCCTCGACGAGCAGTGGCGCGGCCTGATCGCCCGCATCGTCCGCGCCGGCATCGAGGCGGGTGACGTCGACCCCGGCCTGGACGTCGACACGTTCTCGGTCACCTGGGCGGCGCTGCTCGACGGACTCTCGGTCCAGGTGGCGCTGGGCGATCCGACCGTGACCGCCGAGCTGGCCACGACCATCTCGCTCGGGTTCGCCCACCGGGAGCTCGGGCTCGCCTGAGCTCTGGTCGGCGTACGGCGCCCGCACCCCAACTGGTGCGCCGCTGCTGGGGGTTAGTGACCCGTATACCGGTGACTAACCCGCTCCTACGGCGCACCAGAAGGGCGGGACGGTCTATGCCCGGCAGTGACCCGGGCCGTCGTACGCCGGGCGAGGCCGGCTTCGGCAAGTCCGCCGTCCTCAAGGTCCATCGGACCGGGCCCAGCAAGAAGTCCGTCACCATCTCGGCCAAGCCCTACGGCTCGGCCGAGCGCGTCGTCGGGCACGTGCGCCTCGACGCCCATGGCAACGGGCAGCTCAAGGTCAAGGTCACGCGCAACAGCGGCCCCTGGCGGACCGTCGCCGCCACCGGCTGCATCGAGCTGCCCAAGTCGCGCACGGTCTGGGCCAAGTTCAAGGCGTCCCAGTTCCTCGGTGGGGCCGGCTATCCGCTTCGCATGCGCGGCGAGTGGGGCGGTGACGCCAAGTTCGCCGGCGCGCACAGCGGGTGGACCTACGCCCGATTCGGCTGATCCACGACGCAACCCGGCGACCTTGCCGGGCCACGCGGTGTGCCATGAATGGAGCCTTGCCCGACGTCATCTAGCCTGCGAGGCGTGAGCCGGGTCGAGCGCTGGGAGCGCAACAGCGAGATCCCGTTGCTCCTCCTGGCCGTGGCCTTCCTGGTCGCCTATGCGTGGCCCGTGCTCGACACGAGCATGGGCCATGATCTCGAGACGTTCCTGCAGATCGTGTCGTGGACCGTCTGGGTCGCCTTCGCCGCGGACTTCGCCGCCAGGATCTGGCTGGCTGCTGGCGACCGCAAGGGCTATGCCGTGCGGCACTGGTACGACGCCGCGCTGATCGTGCTGCCCATGCTGCGGCCGCTGCGGGTGCTGCGCGTGCTGGCGTTCGCGAGGGTGCTGAACCGCTCCGTCGCGGGCAACCTGGTCGGTCAGGTCACGACCTATGTCGTCGGTGTCGCCGTCGCGTCGGTCGGCCTGGGCAGCATCGCTGTTCTCAGCGCCGAGCAAGAAGCGCCCGGGGCCAACATCACGGGCTTCGGTGACGCGCTCTGGTGGGCCTGCGAGACGGTCACCACGGTCGGCTATGGCGACCGCTTTCCGGTGACGCCCCAGGGCAGGGTCATCGCGGTGGCGCTGATGGTGGTCGGGATCTCGATGGTGGGCGCGGTCACCGCGTCGGTCGCGGCCTGGATGGTTCGACAAGTCGAGCTTCGAGGTGAAGCACAGGGCGACGGCGAAGACGCCGCCTAGCAGATCCAGGGCTCGCGGGGACGCGTGCTCGTGGGGGCGCCTGCTCGTGGGGACGCTGGAGAGCCTGTCAGCGGCTCGGCCAGGCTCAATTGAGCCATCCATCAGTCGGCGCCCGGCAGGCCAGCGGACAACCAGGCACGGGTGCCGTATCGCCCGCGCGCCGGGACGCGGCTAGCGTGCAGAAGGTGGGTACCCGCCTGGTAGCAGTTGTCTTCGACGCTCGGGAGCCGACAGCCGTGGCCCGGTTCTGGGCTGAGCTGCTCGGACGGGAGGTCGTCGACGAGGACGACGGCGTGCTGCTTCCGGGAGACGAGAGGCAGGTCGGGCTGCGTTTCGTGGCAGCGTCTAGCCAGAAGGTCGGGCTCAACCGACTGCATCTGCACCTGACCAGCGCCAGTGCTGAGGCTCAGCGGGGCACGGTCGAGAAGGCCCTGAGCCTCGGCGCCTGCCACCTCGATGTCGGCCAGCTACCCGAGGAGGAGCACGTCGTGCTCAGCGATCCGGGTGACAACGAATTCTGCGTGATCGAGGCCGGCAACGCCTTCCTCGCCGGTTGCGGTCCGCTCGGCGAGGTCGCTTGCGATGGG
>JAGQUE010000155.1:11052-13603 GCA_020438665.1 Nocardioidaceae bacterium
GTGGCGGAATCGCCAACGGTTCGACCTGGCCGCCACCGACCTCGAGATCGAGATCGCGAGGCTGACGTCGCTCGGGGCGACCCGCCTTGCGGACGCCGATCAGGGCGTCGAGCTCGCCGACCCGGACGGGAACGAGTTCGGCCTCGTGGAGGCCGGCGATCTTGCCGGGCCACGCGGTGCGCCATGAATGGAGCCTTGCCCGACGTCCTTCACACACCCGGGTCGCCGTCCATCGGCGCGGCCACGGATGTCGGCGTGCGCCGGTCAGCGATGGTCGCCGCGATCCCGCGTGTGGGCGAGGTCGGCTAGGGGACGTTCGCCCCACCGTTGACGTTGATCACCTCGCCCACCACGAAGCTGGACTCCGGCGAGGCGAGGAAGACGTAGGCCGGCGCCTGCTCCACCGGCTGGCTCGTACGACCCAACCAGGAGGAGTCGCCGAAGCCGTCCAGCTTGTCCGACGGCTGACCGTCGGAGACCTGGAGCGGGGTCCAGACCGGACCAGGCGCAACGGCGTTCACCCGGATGCCGCGTGGCGCCAGGTCGGCGGCAAGCGCCTTGGTGAACCCGATGATGGCGAACTTCGTCGAGGCGTAGTTGATGATCATCGGCGACGGGTTGTAGCCCTGCACCGACGTGCTGTTGATGATCGTGGCGCCAGGTCCCAGGTGGGGCAGGGCATCGCGGGAGATCCAGAACATCGCCGACACGTTCGTGGTCATGGTGCGCTCGAGGTCGGCCTCGTCCAGCTCGTCGAACGACAGGTGGTAGACCTGATGGGCGGCGTTGTTGACCAGAATGTCCAGTCCGCCGAGTCCCTTGACCGCCTGCGCCACGAGTGACCGGCAATGCGCCCGGTCGCGGATGTCTCCCGGCAGCAGCACAGCCGTCCGGCCGGCGGCGCGCACGTGCTCGGCGATCGCCTCGGCATCCACCTGCTCCTCGGGCAGGTAGCTCAAGGCGACGTCCGCGCCCTCCCGGGCGAAGGCGATCGCGACGGCCGCCCCGATTCCGGAGTCGCCGCCCGTGATCAGGGCCTTGCGGCCCGGCAGGCGCCCCGTGCCGCGATAGGTGGTCTCCCCGTGGTCTGCCTTCGGGACGAGCTCCGCGTCCAGTCCGGGCAGTGGCTGCCAGGACGCTCTCGGCCGGATGTGAGCGTGGCGTTCCACCGGATTGTCGAACGTCAACTGGTCGGGGACCATCGGGATCTCCTTCGCAGGTTTCCGGTGCGGGATCGCCCGGCGTCCTGCGGCGCCGAGTCCCAGGGAAGGGCGGTGACTCGTACCCGCACCCTAGCCGATAACGATTTCGAAGCTCGGGCCGCGAGCTCGCCTCACAGAGCGCCGCCGCCTCAATCTCGACGCCGACGTTTGGATCGGCGCTATCTGATCCACGGCCGCGTGGCCGCCTCCAGAACAAGATGGCGCGGGAAGCCTTGTGGTGCGACCTCGCGCGCGAGCAACCTAACGCGAGCGCCGCCAACCACGCAGTCGTACTACTGGTTGTGGTGGCGGAACAGGCTCGCCGGCACCATGTGGGACGGCACGGATGATGGCAAGAGTCGGGTGTCCCTACTCATGTTCCGCCGCCCGCCTCGCGGCTTAGATTCGACGCATGGCCCGAGGACGACGACGTGCCGCGATCGGAGCGGCGCTGCTGTTGGGGGCAGGTGTCGTTGCCGGTTGCGGCGCCCGGTCAGGTGAGACGGCTCAGATCGTGGAGACTGTCGGCCTCGCGGTCGCCTATCCGCGGCAGGACACCGCCGATGGCTTTGCTCGCGCGATAGCCGCCACCACCGCTGGGCGCGACGGCCGGGTGACCGTCCTCGACGCCGAGCAGCTTGACGCGCAGGCTCCGGAAGACGACCTCGCGCGGATCCGCGTGCTCGTCTATGTGGCGGGCGCGGAGAGTGGGTTCAGCCAGACCCCGGATGTGACTCGCTGCTACGACATGTACTTCAGCGTCTACGAGCTGACCAACTACCACGAGGCCGACTGTCCTGAATCACCGGTGGCCTATCAGCCACCGCCGCCCGACCCCGTCCAGGCGCTGCCTGCCGGCGCTGACCGGGCCCTGGCCAGGATTCTGCGGAGGTTGCCCGCTGCTGTTTCCAGCATGGATGTCCTCCAGGCTGTGGACCGGGGTATGCCTGACCCTGGGGACGACGCGTACGGCCGGGCGAATCTGCCGCCCTCGGTCACCGTCACAGTCCGAGGCGGCGACGTCGGCGTCGCCGCTTTCGCCGCCGGTGACCGGAGTTGCTTGCTCGGTGTCAGACTCTCCGGACGAGTGCATGTGTTCCAGGGACTGGCACCTCCGCCGGGCGAGGGTGGTTGTGCCGCGGAAGATGCGCTTGCTGCCTGGGCTTCCCAGCCGTCGGCCGGGTGATCAGGCACCACACTCGATCCGCCGGGCACGGACACCACGGCCCAACGCCGGATCGTCAGCGCCACGGCGACCAGGCGGCGGCCCACGTCCCGCGCCAATGGGTTCGCCGCAGCAGCCGGGCTGCTCGAACCGCTGGACCCGTTCCCAATGAAGACCTACTAGG
>JAGQUE010000004.1:0-1603 GCA_020438665.1 Nocardioidaceae bacterium
GGGGAAGATCGGCCGCGCCACGGGGTCGCCAGTCGGTGACGTCCAGCGCGTTCGGGAGGACGGCGACCTCCACGCCCCCGAGCGAGTGCTCGAACACGTCGGCCGCCGCCCGGCTCACGGCCGACCAGGCGACCGGCCAGCGACGCACGCCGGCCAGGGCAGCGAGGCGCAGCAGTCCGCCCGCTCCCGTCCACATGGAGTGGACCGTGATGAGGACGGGGACGCCGGCCGCCGCGGCCGCGCGGGTGAGGCTCACGCCATAGACCGACAGCATGGACAGGTGCACGTGGAGGACGTCGAAGTGCGTGACGATGGCACGCGCCTGCGCCGCGGGCAGCCGGTGGACCCACTCCGGGTCCGGCCCGCCGGCCGCGGTGGGGGTGAGCACCTGGGCGTCGATCCCCCTCGCCCGCTGGTGGCGGACCATGTCGTCGACGTGGGTCTCGATGCCGCCGAGGCGGGGGAGGAACACGTCGGTCACGTGGCCGACGCGCAGCCGCTCCCCGGGACGCCGTACGACGCCCGGGAGAGCGAGTCGAACCGCCTGCGGAGCGGCTCGTCGCTGGCGTAGCAGCCAGACGCCGAGCGCGCCGCCGCCGACGGGAATCTCGATCGCGAAGACGAACACCCGATAGAGCACGGCCGCTGCCGTCACCCCCGTCGGGTCCCCGCCCAGCGCCAGGAGGACACCGACCAGGCCGAGGTCGGCGACGCCGACCCCACCCGGCGTGATCGGCACGACGGTGAGGAGCCGCTCGACGGCGAAGGCCGCCAGCACGTCCGCCCAGGTGACGCCGCCGCCGGTGAGCTGTACGCACGCCGCCAGCAGCGCGAACTGCAGCGCGACATAGCCGCTGATGCCCACCGACATGCGCAGCCAGCCGCGCGACACCAGGCCGGCGCACTCGCGCCGGATGTCGAGCATGGCGCCCGTGAGGTCGTGGCGGTGCCGCCGTCCGACGAGCCGCAGGGAGCGGTCGGCCAGCGCGTCCAGGAAGCGCCCCAGCCGCACCGCCCCCCGCGGACTCGAGAGCAGGGTGCCCGCGGCCGCCACGAGTCCCACGAAGCCGAGGCCGGCGACGAGGGACGCCGTGCGGAGCCCGGGCGTGACGGACTCGCCGGCCCGCACGAGGGCGGCGACCCCGATGAGCGGAAGCAGCAGCTTGGCGCCGACGTCCCAGAGGTTGGTCAGGAACGTGAAGCCCGCGAAGGCGCGGGTGTCGATGCCCCAGGCGCGCATCATCCGGCGGTTGAGCTCGACGCCGGCAGCGCCACCCAGGGGGACGACGTTCGCGATCGCGCTGCCGGTGACGTTGAGCGTGAGAGCCCGGCGGTGGCTGAGGGCCGGGGCGGCCGCGGTGAGCACGAAGGAGTGCACCCAGAGCCCGAGCAGCCACAGCAGCACCAGGGCCACGGCGGTGGGCCAGTGGACCGAGCGCAGCACCGGCAGGACGCCGTGCCACGAGATCGACACCGCCCGGGGGAGCACGACGACCAGGAGCCCCAGCGCCACCGCCCAGGAGACGACGAACCGCACGCGGGCCCAGGCCGGTGATCGCATGGTGCCGACCGTAGGAGGGCCGGATGAAGCCTTCATGAAACC
>JAGQUE010000004.1:1664-2250 GCA_020438665.1 Nocardioidaceae bacterium
GCCGGCGGCGGACCCCCACCGTCCGGGGTGCCAGCCACCACGCGAGGGCGGCGATCGCCAGACCGGCCACGTCGTCGACGAAGAAGTGCCAACCCAGATAGACCGTGGCGACGAGCGTGCCGGCCAGGAACATCGTGAGGACGAGCGTCGTACGACGCAGTCGGTGCCACCAGGCGAGCCCGACGATCACCGCCGTCACGGCGACGTGGAGGCTCGCGAACGCCGACACCTGGGCGAACGCGTCCGACGCGTGGGGCTGGGCCAGGAGGTGCGCCCGCTGGGCCATGTAGCGCGCCTGGGTGTCCTGGATCATCATGTGCGGCAACCCGGCGAACTCCTCGGGCGCGGAGTCGAACGGACCGAGGCTGGGGATCAGATAGTAGGTCGCCGTCCCGAGGATCCAGACCCAGACGAACGCCGCGATCCCGACATAGGCGTCACGCAGCCGCGGGGCCAGCGCCACGGCCGCGGGGAAGGCGACGACCACCAGGGTCGGGAACGTCTCGTACCAGACCATGAGGATCCACGCGGCGGCGTGCTGGCCCAACAGGTCGTGGAGCAGGACGGCCGGGCTGTGGCCGAGGAA
>JAGQUE010000004.1:2319-3494 GCA_020438665.1 Nocardioidaceae bacterium
AGGTTGTGGTAGGTGAAGTAGGTCGCGTGATAGGCGAGCAGCGCCACCCACGACCAGAGCAGCCGCCGCGGCGTCCAGCGGGCCCGGACGGTCCGCCACACAGATCCCGCGCGCACCGGGCGGGGCGAGCGCAGCACCGCGTCGAGCGCGACGAGCCCGACGAAGATCGCGAGGGTCAGGAGCACCCGGCCCCGCAGATAGGCACCATCGGGATCACGGAAGGGGATGCCTACCTGGTGGGACCGGGCGATCCCGACTGTGATGAACACCGCCACGACCGACCACAGCCGTAGCGCCCGCGTCGACGGTGGCGTGAGGACCGGCGTGCGCTCCGGTCTCCCAACGGTGGACAGTGCCATCGCGCGACGGTAGGCAGACCAACCTGAAGCGGAGATGAAGGCGCCGGACGTGTCTCAGGCCCGGGAGGCGTCCCCATCGTGCTCCGGCAGGGCGTCGTGCTAGGGCATGGCGTCGTGCTGCGGCAACAGCACCGAGACCGTCATCGCGCCTGCGTGGCTGCAGCCCACCGGCGCCGCCGGTCCGTGGGAGACGTGTTGTCCCGCGTGACACAGCCGCAGCTCGCCGCCGGCCTGGGCGACCAGCGCGCCGACGAGAGCGAGCCCGAGCCCGCTGCCCGGTCGGGAACGGGCCTCGTCTGCCCGCGTGAAACGCTGGGTCGCGGTGCCGAGCAGCTCCGACGGCATGCCGGGGCCGCTGTCGGTGACCTGGAGCCTGACCCATCCCTGGGCGGGTTGGTCGAGGCTGATCTCGATCGGTGGCGCGCCGTGGGTCGCGGCGTTGTCGATCAGGTTGGTCAACACCCGCTCGGCCTCGGAGTCAGAAATCGGGACCATCACCGCCTGCCCGGGTACGACGAGCGACAGATCGCCCGCGCGAGCCGGATCGGCGAGCCGACGGTGCTCGACGAGCCGGCTGGCCACGGCGCTGAGGTTGGTGGTGGAGGAGCCCGGACGGGTCGTCGTGCGGCCGAGGTCGAGGAGCTGGTCGGCGAGCCCGGCCAGCCGGTCGAGGTCGACCTGGAGCTCGCCGAGGATCCGCTCGTGCTCCTCCTGGGTGCGCTGCCGGCGTCGTGCGAGCTGGATCCGGCTGGTCAGCAGGGTGATCGGTGTACGGAGCTCGTGGCTGGCCTCGTTGATGAACGCTCGCTCGCGCTC
>JAGQUE010000004.1:3564-7777 GCA_020438665.1 Nocardioidaceae bacterium
GACGGGACGTCGAGCCGCATCTCGGCGGCACCGCCGGCGATCGCCGCCGCCTGTCGGCGGTAGCGCTCGACCGGGCGCAGGGCGGCGCGGGCGAGGCGGTCACCGACGTAGGCCGAGATGACCAGGATCCCGAGCCCCGCCAGCAGGAGCTGGCCCAGCAGCTCCCTCAGCGCCTGGTCGCGATGGTCCCGTCGAACGCCCACCACCAGCACCCGCTGTGGATCCCGGCTGGTGCGCTCGACCAGGACGCGGTAGGGCGTGTCGCCGAAGTGCAGCAGGCCGCCCACGTCGTAGGGCCTCGCGACGGACCCCGCCCGCACGAGCTGCGTGTGGCTGATCATCGGTGTCGTGCCCGCGGGGCCGCCGAAGCTCAGCACCTCGGCCTGGGGGCCGAGGACCTGCCAGGCGACCCCGGTGGCCTGCGCTGCTGACGGGTCCGTGACGGAGCCGTCGAGCTGCACCAGCGGGCTCAGGGTGAGGATGGCCTGGCTGAGCTCGGCGTCGAGGTCGCTGTCCAGTGCCTCCTCGACCCCGACATAGACGAACGCTCCGGCCGCGGCGAGCACGACGAGGGTGGCAGCGCTGAAGCCGGCGACCAGGCGCACGCGCAACGGCAGCCGGGACAGCCGGCTGCGCAGGCGGGTCATCGGAGTCCTCGGGTCATCGAGGCCATGCTGTCACCGCAGCGAGGTCATCGAGAGGTGGGGTTCTCGAGGCGATAGCCGACGCCGCGCAGTGTCGTGATCGTCTCGGTGCCGAAGGGTCGGTCGATCTTGCTGCGGATCGCGGCGAGGTGGACGTCGATCACGTTGCTGCGCAGGTCGGTCTCGCCGTCCCACACCTCGTCGAGGATCCGCAGCCGGGTCACGACCTTGCCGGCGTTGTCGGCCAGGAGGTGCAGGATGTCGAACTCCCGGGTGGACAGCGTGATCTCCTCGTCGCCGCGAAACACCTTGCGCGACGCCGGGTCGACCGTGAGGTCGCCCACCTGGATGGGTGACCCGTCGTCATAGCTGCCCCGGCGGTAGAGCGCGCGGAGCCGGGCGAGCAGCTCCTCGAGGTCGAAGGGCTTGGGCAGGTAGTCGTCGGCGCCGGCGTCCAGCCCGTTGATCCGGTCGTGGACGTCGCCGCGCGCCGTGAGCATCAGGATCGGTGTCGTCACACCCAGGTCGCGCAGCCGGTGGGCGACCTTGATGCCGTCCATCCCGGGCAGCATCCAGTCGAGCAGGAGCACGTCGTAGGCGACGTCGCTCAGCAGCTGGTCGAACGCCGACCGCCCGTCGTGGACGACGTCGGCCTCCCAGCCGACCTCGGTCAGCGACTCCTCGAGCAACGCCGCCAACCGGACGTCGTCCTCGGCCACCAGGATCCGCATCGCGCGCCCATCTCCGTTCCCAGCTCTCGTGCCCCGCCGTGCCGCCTCTCCCGACGATAGGCGGCCGGCTATGAAGCCGCCATGAAGCCGCCTCGAAGCCGCCACGCCGGGGCAGGCAGTCTCGAGCAACCGCAGGCCCAGCGTGGGCTTCACGTCGGGCTCAGGTCGAGCGTCGTATGGTCATCGGTGGTCGGTGTCGACGGAGGGGGTGGGGCGGGTGCTGGTGCGGGTGATGGCGCTGGTCAGCGCGGCCACCCTCCTGGTCGGCGCCTGCTCCTCCGGGTCCTCCGACCCGGCGCCCGGCAACCGTTCCTACTCCACCACCGTCACCCCACCGGTGACGCAGGAGCCGGTCCGCGTCGTCGCCGCCGGCGACATCGCCTGCCAGCCGGGGGAGCCCACGACACCGGTGCGCTGTCAGCAGGCGGCCACCGCCGATCTCGCGCGGTCGCTGCACCCGGACGCGGTCATCGCGCTCGGCGACCTGCAGTACGAGGACGGCACCCTTGCCGCCTTCCGGAGCTCCTATGACCCCACCTGGGGAACCCTCAAGGCGATCACCCGGCCGATCCCCGGCAACCACGAGTACCACACCGACGGCGCCGCGGGCTATGTCGCCTATTGGGACGACCCGCCCGGTTGGTATGCCTGGGACGCCGGCGCGTGGCGGATCTACATGCTCGACTCGACGTGCGGCGAGACCGACTGCAGGTCCGAGCAGGCGTGGCTCGAGCGCGACCTCCAGGACAACCCGGCGCGGTGCGCGGCGATCGCGATGCACTACCCGCGGTTCTCCTCGGGCGCCGAGCACGGCTCCAACCCGACCATGAACCGGTTCTGGAAGATCGCCTATGCCGAGGGCGTGGACCTCGCACTCGCTGGCCACGAGCACACCTATGAGCGGTTCGCCGCGATGGACCCGGACGGCAGGCCCGACCCCGCGCGCGGGATCGTCTCATTCGTCTCCGGCGTCGGCGGCAAGTCACTCTATGGGCTCGACCCGCGGGTGCCGGGGTCGGAGTTCGCCCAGAACTCGGCGTTCGGCGTCCTGCTGCTCACGCTGATGCCCCGGTCGTTCCGCTGGCGCTTCGTCGACATCGACGGCGCCACGCTCGACCGGGGCTCAGCGAGGTGTCACTGATCCCGGGTGCGGGACCAGCCGGGGCTGGTCAGTCCCAGCAGCCACCGGCCATGTGGGCGTCCAGCGCCGTCTCGACGTCGTCGGCGCTGACGCCGAGGGCCTGGGCCAGGTAGTCGGCCATGGCGTCGTGACGGGTCTCGGCGTCCTCGGCGCTGGCCGGGCGACCGATCGCGGCGTCGGGGTTGTCGAGGTGGTACTGCCGCATCGCGGCGGTCACGTCGTCGGCGGAGACGCCCAGCTCGTCGGCCAGGTAGTCGGCCATCATGCCGGCGCCGTAGCCTGCCCCGTTCATCATGCCGGCGCCATTGCCGGCGCCGTTCGTCATGCCGCCGCGGCCGCGCATGCCCCAGCCGCCCTGGGTGTCGTCCGCGGCGGCACCGTTGCCGCCCCACATCGCGGCCGCGGCGGCGGGTCCGCTGCCCTGGCCGAGGATGGGGCCGGGCTGGGCGGCGGCCATGAGCGCGAACGGGCCGACGATGGCAGCGGCAGCAGCGGCGATCCCGAGGGAAACCTTGGTCTTGGTGTTCATCGTGTGCTCCTGGAGGAGGGGAGGTTGCTGATATCTCCAGGGTGTCCCGCGGATGTGATGCCCCCGGGGGCCGGACTGTGTTGTTTGTGTGAAGCCGGCTGAGGCTCAGCTCTCGCGCAGCGCCGCCAGGTCGAGCCGATGGCGGCCGCGGGTGGCCTTGGCGGTGAGGTAACGGACGTTGATGTCGTTGAGGTGGACACCGGTGGACACCTGGTCGCAGACGGTGATGCCGAGGGCCTCGAGCTGACGACGCTTCTCCGGGTTGTTGCCGAGCAGCACGAGCTCGGCCACCCCGAGCGCGCCGAGCATCTGGGCCGCCACGGTGTAGTCGCGCTCGTCGGCGTCGTGCCCCAGCGCCAGGTTGGCGTCATAGGTGTCGAGGCCGAGGTCCTGGAGCACATAGGCGTCCAGCTTGTTGTAGAGCCCGATGCCGCGACCCTCCTGGCGCAGGTAGAGCAGATAGCCACCGACGGCCGTGGTGCGGTCCATGGCCTCGTCGAGCTGGGGCCCGCAGTCGCAGCGGCGGCTGCCGAACACGTCGCCGGTGAGGCACTCGCTGTGCAGGCGCACGAGCGGGACCGCCCCGGGCGCGCTGGTGCTCTCGACGGGCCCCAGGCCGATCGCCAGGTGCTCGCGGCCGTCGACGAGCCCGTCGAAGGTGACCACCCGGGCCGTGGTCACGCCGCCCCCAGGCAGCGTGAGCGGGAGGGCCACCTCGGTGCGGACGGTGGCTCGTGGGACACCGGTGGGGGTGACATCAGCTCGCATGGAGCGGCTCCTCGACCTCGTCGAAGCGTTCGGACAGTGCATAGCGGAGCAGCACGACATCGCCGATCCGGCGTACGTCGGCCAGCTCGGCGCGCCGGTTGTCCGACCATGGGAAGGATCCGTCGCCGACGAAGCGGGGCGCCCGCGAGTCGCCGACGAAGAGGGGTGCCACGACGAGCTGGAGCTCGTCGGCCAACCCCTCGGTGAGGAACTGGGTGTGCACGCTGCTGCCGCCCTCGACCATGAGGCGGTCGATGCCGCGCTCGCCGAGGATCTCGGTGACCGACCGCATCGTGAGCGTCGCGCCACCGTCGACGACGGTCGCGGCGTCGCCGAGCCGGTCCTGCAGCCGGGCGACCACGGCGCTGGGGGACACCACCAGCCGCTCGGCCTCCCCCGC
>JAGQUE010000156.1 GCA_020438665.1 Nocardioidaceae bacterium
GCACCGACCAGCTCATCAGCTCCCGGCGCCGACGAAGAAACACTGCCGAGCGCACCCGGTAGCTCGACGGCCAGGTACTCGCGCACCCGGTCCGCTTCTCGACGGATGTCCGAATCGAGCTCTCGCTCTGCATCGACCAGCAGCACCTGGAACACCACCAACACCGCGACCGCGAGACTCAACGCCACGACTCCCACAGCCAGCAATGGGATGCGGACCTGAAGCGAGCGAAGCACCGATCCGTTCCCAGCCTCAGCCGACGAAGCGATAGCCCGACCCCCGTGATGTCTCGATCACGTCCGAGCCCAGCTTCTTGCGCAGGTAGCCGACATAGACCTCGAGGGAGTTGGCGGTCGTCGGGAAGTCGTAGCCCCAGACCTCGTCGAGGATGAACGCGCGTTCGAGGACGCGGCGCGGCCGTCGCAGGAACATCTCCAGCAGCGTGAACTCGGTGCGGGTCAGCTCCATCGGCCGGGCGCCGCGACGGACCTCGCGGGTGGCGAGGTTCATCGTCAGGTCGGCGAAGGCGAGCTCCTCGTCGTCGCCGTCCTCTCGGGGCACGACGCGCCGCAGCAGCGCCCTGAGCCGGGCCAACAGCTCCTGGAGGGCGAACGGCTTGGTGAGGTAGTCGTCGGCCCCGGCATCGAGCCCCTCGACCCGGTCGCCGACCGCGTCGCGGGCGGTCAGCACCAGGATGGGGACGTCGTTGCCGGCGGCACGCAGGGCGCGGGTCGTCTCGATGCCGTCGAGCCGCGGCATCATCACGTCCATCACGACCACGTCGGGCTTGGACGACCCGATGCCGGCGAGCGCCTCGGCGCCGTCGGCCGCCATCGCCACGTCATAGCCGTTGAACTCGAGGGAGCGGCGCAGCGACTCGCGGACCGCCTTGTCGTCGTCGACGACGAGGACGCGTGGGCGCGGGGCACCGGCGCCCGCGGCGCCGGGTGAGCCGTGGGTGGCAGTCATCACGGGTCAACTGTGCCAAAGCACTCTGAACCATGCCTGAGAACGCGTGCTGTCCGCGGCCGCCGATCTCCCCCCGGCCGGCTCGCCGATCACAGGTAGCGCGAGGCCACCTCGGCGGCGCGGGCGCCGTAGCCGCCACCGAAGTGGCAGGCGTGCACGAGCAGCGGATGGAGCTGGTGGAGGCCGAGCCGGTCCAGCCAACCCTCGGCCAGCGGCGCGACCTCGGCATAGGCCGCGGTGACCCTACCCAGGTGCGGCAGCCCGAAGAGCGACAGCATCGCCAGGTCGGACTCGCGGTGGCCGCCGTGGGCGGCCGGGTCGACGAGCCAGACCCGCCCGTCGTGGCCCCACAGCACGTTGCCGTTCCAGAGGTCGCCGTGGAGCCGGGCCGGCGGCTCCTCGGGCACCAGCTGGCCCAGCCGGGCCAGGACGCTCTCGATGGTCGCGGCCTCGGCGGCGTCGACCGAGCCCCGCTCGCGGCCCAGCTTGAGGTAGGGCAGCACCCGCCGGGTGGCGAAGAACTCGGGCCAGGTGTCGGCCGGCTGGTTGGGCAGCGGCAGCCGGCCGATGAAGCCGTCCTGGTCGGCGCCATAGGACGCGGTCCCCGCGGCGTGGGTCGCCGCCAGGTCGTGGCCGAAGGCGACCGCGGCGTCGGTGGTCGGCTTGCCCTGCTCGACCCAGCGCAGGATCACGCACTCGTCGTCGGAGCCCAGGACCTCGGGCACCGGGGCACCGCCGGCGCCGCCGAGCCAGCGCAGGCCGCGCACCTCGGCGGCGAAGAACCCCTCGGGGGCATGGGGGTGGGTCTTCATCAGGGCGGTGGTGCCGTCGGAGAGCCGCAGCTTGGTCGCGGTCGCGATGTCGCCGCCCGCCACCGGGGCCGTGGCCACCACGGCCGTGCCGAGGAGAGCCTCGGCGCGCCTGGCCACGACCGGCTGCCGGGTCATCGGTCCGTGATCTCCCGCTGGAGTGCCGCCACGATCGCGACGCTGGTCCGCTCGACCATGGCCAGCACCTCCTCGAAGCCCTGGGGACCACCGTAGTACGGGTCGGGCACCTCTCCGCCAGGGTCGACGGGGTCGAAGTCGCGGAACAGCCGGACCCGTCCCGCCAGGTCGGGCCGCGACCGCGAGGTCTCGAGCAGCTCGTCGAGGTGGCTGTTGTCCATCGCCAGGACGAGGTCGTAGTCGTCGGTCCAGTCCGCCGGGAGCCGCCGGGCCCGATGCACGTCGGGGTCATAGCCCTCGGCGGCCAGGACCGCGGCCGACCGGGCATCCATCCGCTCCCCGATGTGCCAGGTCCCGGTGCCGAAGCTGTCCACGCGGACCTCGGCGGCGAGGCCGCCGCGGTCGAGCAGCTCCTCGAGCACGACCTCGGCGGTGGGGGAGCGGCAGATGTTGCCGAGGCAGACCACGGCGATCCGATAGGGACCCGGGTCGCGTGGCTCGGGCAAGGAGACCGGCATGGGCTCAGTCCTCGTCGTCGACGAGGTTGTCGATCAGCGCCGTGACGATGGTGATGATCAGCGAGCCCCAGAGCGCGGGCCAGAAGCCGTCGACATAGAAGCCGACGTCGAGCTTGCCCGCGATCCAGCCGGTGAGCATCAGCATCAGGGCGTTGATCACGAGCAGGAAGATCCCGATCGTCACGATGATGACCGGGAACGACAACACCTTGACGACCGGCTTGACGAACGACGTCACGATGCCGAGGATCGCGGCGACCACCAGCAGCGGCACGATCTTGTGCTGGAGCTCGGCGGTGCCGGAGCTCGGTCCGGTGAACCCGATGCCGTCGATCAACCACGACGCCGCGGCCAGCGCGACGGCGTTGGTCAGCAGCCAGGTGATCAGCCTCATGGGGGCCAGCCTAGTGATCGGCCGGTGAGCCGGCCGCAGGTACGGCGGTCAGCAGGGCCTCGCGGATGGCCACCTCGGCATCGGCGAGGTGGTGCTCGAGATCGGCCGCCGCCTCGTCGACCCTGCCGGCGTCGAGCAGCCGGAGAAGCTGGGCGTGGGAGCCTGCCTGGTCGTGGGCGTTGCGACGGGTGCGGTCGATCTGGGCGAGGGCGACCCGCAGCTCGGACACCAGCTGCTCGGCCATGGCCACGAGCCGGGGCGAGCCCGACAGGCCGACCAGGGCGAGGTGGACCGCGAGGTGGCGCTCGTTGAGCCGCTGGTAGGACGCGCCGGCCTCGACCGCTTCGAGGTAGTCGGCCAGTGCCTGCCGCAGGACCTGGCGTGCCTCGTCCGTGGCGGTCGGCCAACTGCGCAGTCCGGCCAGCTCGAGCACGCCCCGGGCACGCACGACGTCGGAGATGGCCTCCGGGTCGGGTGAGGTGACCGCGACGCCGCGGTTGGGCTCGCGGGTGGCGATGCCCTCGGCGACCAGCAGGCCGAGCGCCTCGCGGACCGTCGAGCGGGCCACCGCGAGGGAGTCGGCGATGGCGACCTCACGCAGCGGCGTCCCGGCCTCGAGCTCGCCCTCGAAGACGGCGCGCCGCAGCTCGTCGGCGACCCGGTCGACGGTCGACGAATGGGTCACCGAGAGCGACTGGAAGGGCGAGTCGCCGGGGGAGGTCATGGCGCCATTCTTCCCGGCCCGCGCCAGGAGTTGCGTCCGGCGTCCGAGGACCTCACAATTCCCTGACAGATTGTCCGACAATCAGGCAATATTCCGTCATCGCTCCGTTTCTTGCACGCCACGACGCCCGGCCCGCGCCGGCGCACCGAAGGGAGGTCATCACATGACACGGTCGCAGGACGCCGCACTGCCGTGGGGCTACCGCTACGTCAAGGTCGAGCCCAGCCACTTCCGGGTCGACTACCAGATCAACCCGTTCATGGACCCCGGTGTGCAGCCCGACCCGGCCCGTGCCCGCGCCCAGTGGGACGAGCTCGTCGCCACCATCGAGCGCGTCGGTGGCACCGTCGAGGCGATCGCCCAGCGCGAGGATGCCCCCGACATGGTCTATGCGATGAACCTCGGTCTCGGCGTCGAGACCGCGGACGGCCGCCCGCACGTCGTGCTGAGCCACATGCGCTACCCACAGCGCCGGATGGAGACCGCCTCGGCCGAGCAGTGGTTCCTCGAGCGCGGCTTCACCACCTCCTATGTGGGCGCCGACGGTGTCGGGGCGCACTTCGAGGCCGGCGACGCGTTCGCCTTCGGCGACGCCCTGCTGGTCGGCTATGGGCCTCGCACCGACGAGCAGGGCCTCAAGGCGCTGGCGACCGACCTCGGGATCCGCGTGCGTGGCCTCCGCATCACCCACCCCGGGATGTACCACCTCGACCTGGCGTTCTGCCCCCTCAGCGCCACCCGGGCCTTGGTCTGCCCCGCCGCGTTCGACGACGCCTCCGCAGCGACGCTTCTCGAGCTCATCCCCGAGCCACTGGTCCTCACCGAGGAGGAGGCGCTGACGACGTTCTGCGCCAACTCCATCGTGATCGGGTCGACCGTGGTGATGCCGGCCTGCCCCGACCGGGTCCGCGAGCAGCTGGCGGCCTGGGGCTTCGAGGTGGTGGTCGTCGACGTGTCGGAGTTCCACAAGGGCGGCGGGTCGATCCGCTGCATGACCAACCCGGTCGACCTGCGGATCGGTCGTGACCTGGCCGTGGTCCCGGGTGGCGAGGTGGTGCTGCCGCCGGAGACGTCAGCCGGCGCTGCTCTCGTCGGCTGACGGCGAGGACGACCCGTCCGACGGTGACGTCGCCGCAGGCAGGCCCTGGGTCGGGTCGGGCAGCCACACCGCACCGATGTCGGTCCGGAACAGCGCGCCGAAGGCGTTGACCGCGAGCGGCGTGCCGCCCGTGCCGGAGGCCAGGTCCGCTCCGGTGCGCGAGTCCAGCGACACCCAGCCGTCCTGGAGGGTGCCCCACAGCTCGCCGCGCGCCACGAGCGTGACCGTCGGGGCATAGCGGGCCTTGGTCGGCAGCGCCCAGAGCTGACGGTTGTGGACCATGCCCCAGCCGACGACCACACCCTGCGGCAGCAGGCACACGGCCACGGTCGGGGTGCTCATCCGGCAGTTCCACTCGACGGTGGTGCCCTGTCGGGGCCGGCCCGCCGCGCCGGTGCGCAGGTCGATCGGCACGATGGTGGTCGACCCGAAGCCGCCGAGGCGGACGACGATCGCCCGGCGGTCGGTGACGCCGACCAGCGCGGCGGCCTGGGTGCCGTCGAGCGTCGACCAGCGGACCTCGCCGGTGGCGGGCGCGAGGCCGAGGATGGCGCCGGCGGCGCCGGGAGTGCCGGTGCTCACCAGGGCCACCCGGCCGGTGCCGGCGAGCGCCTGGCCGGCCCGGCGCCAGACCACCTCGCCGGTGCTGAGGTCGACGCCCAGCGCCGTGTGGATCTTGGTGGTGCCGACCGCCACCCATGAGTCGACGATCATGACCTGCCCGGCCATGCCACGGATCCGGGCCACGGGGGGCGACGCCCCGGCCAGGGTCGACTCGCGGACGCTGACGCGAGCGTGCCCCTCGGGGTCTCCCGAGTCGAGCGCGAAGCCGGTCAGGTCGAAGGACGTCCTCCCTGCCGTCGTACCGCTGCCGCCGACGACACGGCTCGCCATGAGCACGCCGACCCCGGCCTCGGCGTCGAAGGCCGTGTCGATCGGGGCATAGCCCGCCGGCGGCACGATGACGTAGTCCTCGCGGACGTCGGGCAGCGCGTGTGAGGCGACGCCGTCGCGGTCCATGGTGAAGAGCTGGTCATCGGTGGTGAACGTCCGGAAGACCGGGTTGCGGGTCACGGTGACCGACAGTGAGGGGTCGAACCGTCCGGTGCCGCCGGAAGGCGTGCCCGTCGGGCTGTCGGTCGGGCTCTCGGTCGGGCTCTCGCTGGACGTCGGCTCGGCCGACGACGACTCGCTCGACGGCTCCTCGTCGGCCGGCGACGCGCCGCCGCCACTGCAGGCCGTCAGGGAGAGGGTCGCCGAGGAGAGGGCGACAGCAACCAGCAGCGCCGTGCGCCTGCGCCCGCCTCGCAGCGTCGTTCTCACCGTGTCCACCCCCGTGACGTGCCGTCTCGCCCGGCAACTCTAAAGGTCTCCTCTTCAGTTGGCGGGCGAAGTCCGCGACCGGGTACGTTGGACGCGCAGCATGTGGTCGAGGTCACGGCGCTCCCACCACCCCGAGGAGACCGCGGACCGGCCCCACCCGCGGTCCGGTGATCCCGGCAGTCCGCTCGGCAGAAGGAGTGCAGGCGTGGTCTATCCAGCAGGTCCCGACGAGCTCATCCAGCTCCTGACGCCCGAGGGTGAACGGATCGAGCACCCCGACTTCAGCTTCGGTGACGGGCTGTCCGCCGAGGAGGAGGCCGAGCAGATCCGCGGGTTCTACCGCGACATGGTGCTCACCCGGCGTCTCGACGTCGAGGCGACCGCGCTCCAGCGCCACGGCGAGCTCGGCCTGTGGGCCCAGCTGCTCGGCCAGGAGGCCGCCCAGATCGGTGCCGGCCGTGCCCTGCTGCCGCAGGACTTCGTCTTCCCGACCTATCGCGAGCACGGCGTCGCGTGGTGTCGCGGCGTCGACCCGCTCCAACTGCTGGGGCTCTTTCGCGGGGTCGACCAGGGTGGCTGGGATCCCGCCGCCCACAACTTCCACCTCTACACCGTGGTCATCGGCGCTCAGACACTCCACGCCACCGGCTATGCCATGGGCGTCCAGCGCGACGGCGCCGTCGGAACCGGCGAGCCCGGGCGTGACACCGCCGTCCTCGCCCACTTCGGCGACGGGGCCTCCTCCCAGGGCGACGTCAACGAGGCCTTCATCTTCGCCGCGTCCTACAACGCGCCGGTCGTCTTCTTCTGCCAGAACAACCAGTGGGCGATCTCGGAGCCCATCGAGAAGGTCAGCCGCATCCCGCTCTATCAGCGTGCCCGCGGCTTCGGCTTCCCCGGCATGCGCGTCGACGGCAACGACGTCCTGGCGACCTATGCCGTGACGAGGCAGGCTCTCCAGAACGCCCGCGACGGCCAGGGCCCCACGCTGGTGGAGGCCTACACCTACCGCATGGGCGCCCACACCACGACCGACGACCCCACCCGCTACCGGCTCTCCGGCGACGTCGAGCGGTGGAAGCTGCGCGACCCGATCGCGCGCGTCGAGGTCTACCTGACCCGCAACGGCCTGGCGAGCGCCGAGTTCTTCGACGAGGTCCGCGCCGAGGCCGACGACCTGGGCCGGCGGCTGCGCGACGGGTGCCGGGCCATGCCGGACCCTGAACCCCTCAGCATGTTCGACCATGTCTATGCCGAGATCACCGACGAGCTGGTCCTGCAGCGCGACTGGTTCACCGACTACCTCGCCTCCTTCGAGGACGCCGCCCCTGCCGGGGCCGGTGCGAGCGGAGGTGGCCGGTGATGGAGCGTCAACCCAAGCTCACCCTCGGCAAGGCCCTCAACCTCGGGCTGCGGCGCGCGATGGAGCGCGACCCACAGGTGCTGATCATGGGCGAGGACGTCGGCCGCCTGGGCGGCGTCTTCCGCATCACCGACGGTCTCCAGAAGGACTTCGGCGAGGACCGGGTCATCGACACCCCGCTCGCCGAGTCCGGCATCGTCGGCACGGCCGTCGGCCTGGCGCTGCGCGGCTATCGCCCCGTCGTCGAGATCCAGTTCGACGGCTTCGTCTATCCGGCCTATGACCAGATCGTCAGCCAGGTCGCCAAGATGCACTTCCGGAGCCAGGGTCGCATCAGGCTGCCCATGGTCATCCGGATCCCCTTCGGGGGCGGCATCGGCGCCGTCGAGCACCACTCGGAG
>JAGQUE010000157.1 GCA_020438665.1 Nocardioidaceae bacterium
GGGAAGGCGAGGCCCGCGAAGTTGGAGCCGCCGCCGGCGCAGCCGATCACGATGTCGGCGCCGTGCTCACCGGCCTTGCCGAGCTGGCGCAGCGCCTCCTCACCGATCACGGTCTGGTGCATGAGGACGTGGTTGAGCACCGAGCCGAGCGAGTACATCGTGGTCGGGTCCTGGGCCGCCACCTCGACGGCCTCGGAGATCGCGATGCCCAGGGTGCCGGGGTGATCCTCGGCGAACGCCTTGCCGGACTCGGTGAGCCGGGACGGGGAGCGGTGCACCGTGCCGCCGAAGGTCTCGATGAGGGTGCGGCGCTGCGGCTTGGTGTCGAACGACGTCCCGACCTGCCACACCTCGCACTCCAGGCCGAAGAGCGAGCAGGCATAGGCGAGCGCCGTACCCCACTGGCCGGCCCCGGTCTCGGTGGTGAGGCGCTTCACTCCGTGCAAGGCGTTGTAGTAGACCTGCGGCACCGACGTGTTGACCTTGTGGGAGCCGGCGGGCGAGACGCCCTCGTACTTGTAGTAGATCCGCGCGGGCGTGCCGAGCTTCTCCTCGAGCCGGACAGCCCGGATCAGGGGCGAGGGCCGCCACTGGCGGTAGACCTCGCGGACCGCCTCGGGGATCTCGACATAACGCTCGCCGCTGACCTCCTGCATGATCAGCTCGGGCGGGAAGAGCGGCGCGAGGTCGTCGGGGCCGACCGGCTGGTGGGTGCCGGGGTGCAGCGGCGGCGGCGGCGGCGTCGGCAGGTCGGGGACGATGTTGTACCAGTGGGCCGGCATCTCCGACTCGTCGAGCAAGAACTTGTGCTGGCTCACGTGGGGCCGCCTTTCTGCGATGGGGTTGTGGTGCTGGGACGTTTCTAGTCCGTGTGCAGCGATCCGTCACGCGTGATCCGGTGGGCGGACCACGCCTGACCTCCTGGGTCAGCCTCGCAGCACGAGCGGGGCGGCGACCAGCACCGCCCAGGCCAGCTCGCCGACGCCGGTCTGCTGGAGCACCGGGACGAGGCCGAGGCCCTCGCCACCGCCCAGGACGGTCCGCAGCGGCGCGACCATCCGGCCGAGGAAGAGCAGCCCGGCCAGCGCCCACCAGGTCGTCGAGACGGCGACAGCCACGACGGCCGCAGCGGCCGCGATCACCAGGAGCAGGTAGAGATAGCGGGTCCGCTCCACACCGAGCACGACCGCCAGGGTTCGTTTGCCGGCGATCATGTCGGTCGGGACGTCGCGCAGGTTGTTGACCACGAGGATCGCGCAGGCCAGCGACCCGATGCCGACGGCGGCATAGAGCGCGGGCCACTCCCAGGTCTCGGTCTGCACATAGGTCGTGCCGATGACCGCGACGAGCCCGAAGAAGACGAAGACCATCACCTCGCCGAGCGCGAGATAGCCGTAGGGCCGTTTGCCGCCGGTATAGAACCAGGCGGCGATGATCGAGACCAGCCCGACGGCCACCAGCCACCAGGCCGTCGTCGCGGCGAGCACCAGGCCACACACGGCGGCGACGCCGAACGCCGCGAAGGCGGCCAGCTTGACCGCTCGGGCGCTGGCGCGCCCCGAGCCGACGAGCCGCATCGGGCCCACGCGCTCGGCATCGGTGCCCCGCACCCCGTCGGAGTAGTCGTTGGCATAGTTGACGCCCACCTGGAGCGCGAGCGCCACGACCAGCGCGAGCAGCGCCTTCCACCAGACGACGCTGTCGGCGTACGCCGCCACGCCGGTGCCCGCGATGACGGGTGACACGGCGGCGGGGAGGGTGCGCGGTCGGGCACCGGCGATCCAGTCGGCAGAGGTGGCCACGGGGACAGATTCAAACAGACCCGGGCGCCGGTGGCCCCGCGGGTCGGCCCCGGGGACGACCCGCGGGTCACTGTGTGGACGGATGGGTGTGTTGCAGGAGGTAGGCCTCGGCGGCGCGCGCGGAGGGGCGCAGGGCCAGCGTGGCGACGACGACGATCCCCGCGATCACCAGCCAGCCCGGTGGACCCCACTCCATCGCGAGGAACGTGTAGGCCGCCGGCGCCCAGACGGATCCCACGGTGAAGCCGAGCCGGGCGGCGCCCTGGTACTCCCCGCGCCGGTCGGGGTCGGAGAGCTCGGCGCTGAACCCCCAGGCCGCAGCGGACTGGAAGAGCTCGGCCCCGGTGACGGTGACGTGGCCGAACCAGACCAGCGCGATCGTGACCCAGCCGACGGTGTCGTGGGTGACCATGACGACCAGGCAGGACACCACGAAGAAGCCCGCCGATATCCGGGAGGCGCGCAGCGCCCCGGGGACCGTGTCGGAGCCGCGCGCGGCCGCGACCTGGAAGAGCACGGCGAGCACCGTGTTGGTGCCGAACAGCCAGGCCAGCAGGACCCGGGGTGCGTCGGTCTCCTGGACCAGCCACAACGGGATGACCACGTTGAGCAGCACCTGGTTGGTGCCGAGCACCCCCTCGAAGGCGGTGAGCGCGAGGAACCCTTTGTTGCGCAGGGCGCCGGGGGTGATGGCCCGGGCCTGGGCGGCCTCGGCGGTGTGGTCGTGGGCGGCCCGGGGCAGGCGGCTGATCAGGAGGGCGTTGACGGCCAGGACTCCGGCGGTGAACAGCGGGACCAGCCGGATGACCGTGTCACTCCCGGTGGCCAGCGCGACGCCACCGAGGAGCGCGCCGAGCGTGAACCCGATGTTGAGCGCGCTACGCATGAAGGCGAGGTTGCGCACCCGCTCCTCACGTGGGAACACGTCGAGGGTGTAGGCGCCCCGGCCGGCCCCACCGGCGGCCCCCACCAGCTCCAGGGCGGTGATCATCACGATGAATGCCGCCAAGCCGTGGATCCACGGGTAGGCGACATAGAGCAGCGCCTCACCGAGGGCGCCGAACGCCCACATGCGCTTGGGTCCGACCCGGTCGGCCAGACGACCCAGCGGGAGGGCGAAGAAGAACGTCACCACACCCGCCACCGTCAGCCCGAGCCCGACCTGCGCGGCGCTGAGGCCGACGATCTGGGTGAAGAAGACCGCGTTGCCCGTGATGAAGACGCCCTCACCGAACGCGAACAGGATCGACTGGAGCGCCAGCGTCCGACCGAGCCGGGAAGGCGGCAGCAGCCGCTGCGCCCACGCGCCCGCCCGCGAGGTCTTCGTGGGTGACGGGCCGTTCGACATTCTGGTCATTAGACCAACGCGCGTTAGCGTTCGTCGCGTGGTTTTCACCTCGCAGCCGCACGACGGCGTACGCCGGTCCGGCGCGTCGCTGCGTCCGCTGACGGGGAGCGCGGCCGAGTTGGTGGAACTGCTCGACGACTGGCTGGCTCACCCGGCCGAGCCCGAGCCGCTGATCGTCGAGACCTCCGGGTCGACGGGCGCACCCAAGCGCGTCGTGCTGTCGCGTCGCGCGGTGCTCGCCTCGGTCGCGGCGACCACGCGGCAGCTGGGGGCGCAGGGTCGCTGGGTGCTGGGGCTACCGCCGACCTATGTCGCCGGGCTGATGGTGATCACCCGGTCGCTGGTGGCGGG
>JAGQUE010000158.1 GCA_020438665.1 Nocardioidaceae bacterium
TCCGGGCCGTGCCGCCCCGGCCGTGCAGCGAGAAGATCTTGCGGCCGGTCTCGGCGTCGTGGACGAACTCCACGCAGCGGTGACACATGATGCAGCGGTCGCGTTCGAGCCAGATGAGCTCGGAATCGTGGTCGGCCTCGCGGGCGGGGTAGCGGTAGGGGAACTCGGAGTTGTGGACGCCGACCTCATAGGCCACGCCCTGGAGCCCACAGCGGCCGCTCTTCTCGCAGCTGGGGCAGTTGTGGTTGCCCTCGGCGAAGAGCATCTCGACGACCTCGCGGCGCATGGCCATCAGGTCGGGGGCGTCGATCTCGACCGAGGCGCCGTCCCAGAGCCGGACCGTGCAGCCGGCGACGATCGAGCCGTTGAAGCGGACCTGGCAGACCCGGCAGGTGCCGACCCGCTCCTGCTCGGGGTGATAGCACAGCGTCGGCAGATAGATCCCGTTGGCGGCCGCCACCTCGGGCAGGGACTGCCCGTCCTCGGCGGTGACCTGCTTGCCGTCCAGCGTGAACTCGATGCTCATCGGACTGCCTCCGTGGTCGGTTCGGTCAGCGCCGCAGCGACCCGGGCATAGTCGTCGAGGGCGGCCGAGGGGTCGAAGGTCGCCAGCAACGGCTCGCTGTCGAGACTCAGCTGGCGGCGATAGACGTCGGGGAACGCGTGCAGCGTGGTGAGGACCGGCTTGGCCGACGTCGCGCCGAGCCCGCAGCGGCTGGTGCGCCGGATCAGCGTGCCCCAGCGCTCCAGGTCGTCGAGGTCCCGTTGCGAGGCGCGGCCGGCGCGGACCGCGTCGATGCGGTCGAGCAGGACACTGTTGCCGATCCGGCAGGGGGCACAGATGCCGCACGACTCGGCGACGAAGAACTTCATGTGCTCGCGCACGATCCCGAGCAGGTCGCGGCTGCTGTCGAAGACGGTGAACGCCCCGTTGCAGCCGAGGTCCTCGAAGGCGATCCGCCGGGTCGACTCGTGGGCGACCGAGATGCAGTCGCCGGACGGGCCACCGACCTGGACGGCATAGGCGTCGCGCGCACCGACCAGGTGCAGGACGTGGTCGACGGTGGTGCCCCACTCGATCTCATAGATGCCGGGGCGGTCGACGTCGCCGGCCACGCTGATCAGCCGTGTCCCGGTCGAGTCCTCGGTCCCCATGGACTGGAACCAATGGGAGCCCTCCTCGACGATGCGGGCCACGGCGACGAAGCTCTCGACGTTGTCGATGCAGGTGGGCTCGCCGAGATAGCCGACCTGGGCGGGGAACGGCGGCTTGAGCCGTGGCGTGCCGCGCTTGCCCTCGCACGACTCGATGAGGGCGGACTCCTCGCCGCAGACATAGGCGCCGGCGCCCAGCTGGATGCGGATGTCGAAGTCGAACCCGGCGCGGCCGCCGATGTCGTGGCCGAGCAGGCCGCGCTGCCGCATCCACCGCAGCTGGCCTTCGAGGTAGGGCTCGAGATAGGCGTACTCGCCGCGCAGATAGAGGATGCCGCTCTGCGCGCCGATGGCGTGGGCCGCGACGATCATGCCGGTGAACACGAGCTCGGGGGTGCGGGTGAGCAGGGCGCGGTCCTTGAAGGTGCCGGGCTCGCCCTCGTCGGCGTTGCAGATCACGTGGCGCCGGGGTCCGGGCGCCGAGGAGGCCAGCCGCCACTTCAGGCCGGTGGAGAAGCCGGCGCCGCCGCGGCCACGCAGCTCGGACTCGGCGATCCGCTCGATGACCTCCTGCGGGGCCAGCGCGAGCGCCTCGGCGATGACGCCCTCGGCGGGCGTCACGCGGGGTCGGAAGAACACCGGGCCGCGCGTGCGCACGTTGGTCTCGACGAGCGACTCGACATATTCGCGGGTGTCGGGCGGCAGGTCGCCGGGGACGGCCACGGACCGGGCCGACGCGCCCTGGCGCAGCGCCTGGACGAGGCGCCGGACGCGCTTGGGGGTGAGGTTGGTGAAGACGACGTCGTCGACCAGCATCGCCGGCTCCTGGTCGGAGAGCCCGATGCACGGCGTGGTGAACAGGCCGAACTCGCCGTCGGCGCTCACGCCGCCGAGGGGGGCACGGGTCTCGCGCTCGAGCGCCTCGAGCACCTCGTCGAAACCACTCATCCGGGCGACCACGGTGTCGGCCAGATGGAGGCGATGTCTGCCGGCCGGCTCGAGGTGGAACAGGTGGTAGAACGACGCCGTCTCGACCACGTCGAGATAGGTCGTCCCGAGCCCCGCGGCGAGGGCCCGCAGGTCCTCCTCCGGCAGCCAGCCCCGGTCACCCTGCAGGTCGTGCAGCATGTCCAGGAGCCGCGTCCGATCGGGCCCGCCCCCGGGTGTGGAGGGGTACGCCGTCATGATGCTGTCGATGCTTCTGCTCATGAGCGAGTCAGCCTCGATTCTTCGACGAGTCGCTCGTTGAAAATCACTCTATGGACATCGGAGCGGTCTCGTGAGGGCGATCAGGTGAGCCGTTCGTCACGTCGCGAAATCGGGCAAAGTTGAGGGGAATCGACTCAACTTCTGGCGCGTTGAATCCGATGACGGCCAGACTGGAAAGGCCGCCACCACCCGAGCACCACCGAGAACGAGGACCCACGTGAGCCAGTTCGGAGCTGACAAGTTCACCACCGCGAGCCGCGACGCGATCGAGGCCGCCCAGCTCTCCGCGACCACCGCGGGCAACACCACCACCGAGCCGATCCACCTCCTGGTCGCGCTGCTGCGCCAGGAGGTCGGTGGCGCCCGCACGCTGGTCGCCAACGCCGGTGTCGACGGCAAGACACTGGCCACCCAGGCCGAGGCCGTCGCCCAGGCGCTGCCCCGCGCCAGTGGCGCGACCGTCCAACAGCCGGGCGCCTCCGCCGCGCTCACCCGCGTGCTCGCCTCGGCGATCGAGCTGGCCGGCTCGATGAAGGACGACTACGTCGCCACCGAGCACCT
>JAGQUE010000159.1:0-3872 GCA_020438665.1 Nocardioidaceae bacterium
GAGGGCAACGGCCCGGTCAACGCCCTGGACCAGGCGCTCCGCTCCGCGATCTCCCAGGCCTACCCCGAGGTCGCCAAGTTCCAGCTGATCGACTACAAGGTCCGCATCCTCGACCAGGGCAAGGGCACCGACGCAGTGACCCGTGTGCTGATCGAGACCAGCGACGGCGAGCGCAGCTGGGTGACGGTCGGCGTCGGGGCCAACGTCGTCGAGGCGTCGTGGGGCGCCCTGGTCGACGGGCTCGTCTTCGGACTGCGCAAGCACCGCGACTGACGCGGCTCGGGGCGGCGGCTACGGTCTGCCCTATGACCGAGCTGCACGACCTGACCGCGCTCGAGCTGGGAGCGCTCATACGCCGCCGCGAGGTGTCTCCACCCGAGCTCGTCGAGCATTTCCTCGCCCGCGAGGACGCGGTGGGGGCCTTCGTGACCCGCACCCCCGAGCTGGCCCTCGAGCGCGCCCGGGCGCTGCCGGCCGAGGGGGACTCTCCTCTCCACGGCGTCCCGACCGCGGTCAAGGACCTCAACCTCACCGCGGGGGTGCGCACCACCTTCGGGTCGCGGGTCTTCGCCGACTTCGTCCCCGACGTCTCCGACAACGTGGTGCTCGCGATGGAGGGCGCCGGGCTGGTCAGCCTCGGCAAGACGAGCACGCCGGAGTTCGGCTCGCCGTGCTACACCGAGCCTGACGATCGGCCGCCGGCCGTGACGCCGTGGGACACCACCCGGATGGCGGGGGGCTCATCGGGCGGCGCCGGTGCCGCGGTCTCCGCGCGGCTGGTGCCGCTCGCCCAGGGCTCCGACGGTGGTGGCTCCATCCGGATCCCCGCGTCGTGCTGCGGCATCGTCGGGCTCAAGCCGACCCGCGGTCGCATCTCCGGCGGTCCCATGTACGGCGACCCGATCGGGCTGTCGACCTCGGGGCCACTCGCGCGGTCGGTGCGCGATGCGGCCGCGCTGCTCGACGTGCTCGCCGGTCACGCAGTGGGCGACCCGTTCTGGGCCCCCGAGGAGGCACACCCCTTCCTGGCCGCCTGCGACCGCGACCCGGGTCGCCTGCGGATCGCCCGCTTCGTCGAGCCGGTCATCGCCGACGCGCCGGTCCACCGCGAGGTGGTCGCGGCCTGGGAGGACGCGTCCCGGCTGCTGGAGTCGCTCGGCCACGAGATCGTCGACGTGCCCGTGCCGCTCCCGGCGTCGGCCGTCCCCGTCTTCGAGACCGCGTGGGCGGTGCTGACGGCGCTGACGGTGCTGCCACCGGGGGGCGAGGCGCTGATCCGCCCGCTCACTCGCTGGCTCAGCGAGCGTGGCCGGGCCGTGTCGGGGCCCGAGTTCGGCCTCACCATCGGCGAGCTGCGTCGCCTGGCGGCGGGAGCGCTGGCCGTGCTGGCGCCGTATGACGCCGTGCTGACGCCGACCCTGGCTCAGCCGCCGCTCCCCATCGGCGCCATCCGCGACGACGACGACCCGGCGGCGGACTTCGAGGCCCAGAAGGCGTTCACGCCCTGGACCTCGGCCTGGAACGTGACCGGGATGCCGGCCGTGTCGCTGCCGCTGCACTGGACCGCCGACGGGCTCCCCGTCGGCGTCATGCTCGGCGGTCGACCAGGGGAGGAGGCCCTGTTGCTGGCGCTGTCCGCCCAGGTCGAGGCCGCCCGCCCCTGGGCCGACCGGCGGCCTCCGGGCGGCTGACCGCTGGTGCGCCCGCGCCCCGTCAGGGCGTGTGTGCGCCGCGCTCGCGCGACCAGGCCACTCCGAGGATCGCCTCCACCAGCCCCAGGAACGCGATGACCGGCTGGAGGAAGAACGTGCGCCCCAGGATCAGCAGCTGTGCCACGATCCAGGTGATCAGCACCAGCCCGACGAGCAGACCCGTGGTGGGTGCATGGGCGCGGCCTCGCCACACGACAACGGCCGCCCACAGCTGGGGCAGGGCCACGACGACCAGCAGCGCGACGCCCGGTAGCCGCCAGCTGTCGAACGGGGTGCTCGCCAGCCAGTCGTCCGGCATCCCCATGCCGTTGCGGATGAGACCGATGCCGCCAAAGACGGCGTTGGCGGCCACGAGGACGAGAACCGCCAGGAGCGTCCACTGCTGCCAGGGGCGGTGGTTCTGCCGTGTCTCCCGAGAATTGCGCAGGGTGGTCATGGCGGCTCCTATCAGACCCCATTGTCGTCGAGGGGCGACCGCTCCGGCCACATGATGTGGCCCACGTCGGGCCCAGGCTACTCCGTCTGGACGGCGGCGACCGGCGCCGGGCACTCGGTGTCACACCCCGGGATGTCGGGCGCCATCAACCCGGTGCCGAGGAGGACCGCGGCGATGAGGTTGGTGGCGCCATAGACCCCGAACGTCGCGAGGGCCGTGCCCCATGCCGTTCGCTCCCAGCCCTGCCGGTGGGCATCGTTGGCGAGCAGTGCCGGCAGCATCACCGTCATGACGGTCAGCCCACGGCCGGGCTCCCACAGCCCGTCGGTGAGATAGCGGGCGACCAGCTCGATCGACCACCCGATGAGGGCGCCGAAGAGCACCATCACCGAGAGCTTGCGCCGCCCGAAGAGCAGCAGCCTGGGCATGATGATCTTGACGACGACCAGCCACGTCAGCAGCGCCGTGGTGAGCACATAGGCCAGGTCCCACCACCGCGGCAGCATGAAGGCCAGGTAGGCGGCGGTGATGAAACCACCCGACCTCAGCCCGATCTTGCTGAAGGTCATCATGCCCATGAGCACGCTGACGGTGACGGCGACCAGGATCAGCCGCCGGTCATAGCCGAGGGCGGGGGCCAGCATCTGCGGGGGAGCGACGTCGGCGCCCGCGAGCGGCAGGATCATCAGGTAGACATAGAGGAATGTCGCCAGGATCAGGCTGGTGGCGCCGATCGCCATGATGGTCCGGTCGGGACCCTGCCGGGTCATGTCGTGCGCGATGATGCCCGGCACCAGGAACCCGATGGTGCTCACGGTGACGTCCCAGTCGGTGATCTCGGTGAACAGCAGGCGCACGAGGAAGACCGTCCCGACGAGCGCCAGCCCGACGAGCACCTCGACCTCGAACTTGCGGCGGCCATAGAGGATCTTCTTCTTGGTGATCACCCGCTCGACGAGCAGGTGGGTCACGAACCCCAAGGCGACGGTGATCGACACGGTGAGCGGGGCGTGCAGCCCGAGTGCGAGGTAGGCCGGCACGATGGCGCCGCCGGTCGTCAGGTGCAGGCGCTCATAGAAGAGCATCGAGACGATGACGCCCATGACGAGCGTGACCCGCACGACGTCGGGGGAGTAGAGGTACTCGTTCACAGCACCTCGCTGTGCACCATCGCGCCCCGGCGCGCAGCAACCCGGCGCAGGCGGTGACGGGCCGCGGGCTGGCGGGCGGGGTCGAGGGACGCGGCGATCTCGTCGACGTGGTCCTCGCCCGCCGCGTGCTCGAAGTACTCCATGAGCATCTCGGCCTGGTGGGTGTGGATGTTGACCATCCCGATGAGGACACCCTTGTCGCCCGGGATGAGCGAGGCGATGTGGTCGAGGATCTCGTCCAGCGAGGGCTGCTTGGCGTCACCGAGCTTGTGGACGGTGGACGTGGGGACGCCGTCGCCGACCATGGTCTCGCAGACGCTGTCCTCATAGGCGCCGAAGAGCACGAAGTGGTCGAGGAACGGTTTGAGGTCGCGGGAGGCCATCGACGCGAACAGCTCGGCCCGGCGGCCGCGGTCACGGCGGTTGTTGAGAACCCCGATCACGGTGGCGTCGTCGGGCCACTGTGCGCGCAGGGTCTTGAGGGTCATCACGACGCTCTCACGGTCGTTGGCCGCGAACATCGGCACCCACTGCACCTTCTTGCCGCGGATGTCATAGGTGCGCAGCCGCACC
>JAGQUE010000159.1:3949-4261 GCA_020438665.1 Nocardioidaceae bacterium
CACCAGACCGATGGCGACGTTCTCCTTGAACTGGAGGTAGTCGAAGCCCTTCATGTCCTCGTCGAGGACCATGGCTGGGTCGGCATAGATGAACTCCGAGCCGCGGCGCTCGGCGTGCATCGCGAGCCGGTCACGCAGGTGCGGCCGGTCCTCGGCGGTGATGAGGACGCCGGTCCGCGGGGTGGTCAGGGCCAGCGAGTCCGCGATCTCCTCGAGGGTCTCGCCCATCTCCTCCTGGTGGTCCTCGCGGACGTTGGTGATGACGGTGATGTCGGAGCGGACGATGAAGTCCTGGGAGTACTCCTGATAGAT
>JAGQUE010000160.1 GCA_020438665.1 Nocardioidaceae bacterium
ACCGCCTCGACGACGAAGTCGGACTCGGCGAGCGCACCCAGGTCGGTGGTCAGCGTGATCCGCCCCAGCAGCTCGGACTGCTCAGCCTCGGTCAGCTTGCCGCGCTTGACCGCGCGGCCGGTGGAGTTCTGCAGGTGCTGGTGGCCACGGTCGACGGCCTCGTCGCTGATCTCGACGCCCGTGACGGCATAGCCGTTGCGGGCGAACACCTCGGCGATGCCGGCCCCCATGGTGCCGAGGCCGATGACGCCGATGGTCGTGAAGGAGCGCCCCGTGGGCGCGTCGGAACTCTCCGAGGCGGTGGTCATGGCGGGCATCATTCCATGGTCGTCGGGGCGGTTGTAGTGAGGTATTTCACGGCTGGGAGATGGCACCCCGGAGGCCCCGGGTAGATTGCCTCCCCGTGAGGATCGTGGTGGCGCGCTGTCAGGTCGACTACGCGGGGCGGCTCACCGCTCACCTGCCGATGGCGACGCGCGTGCTGATGCTCAAGGCCGACGGCTCGGTGCTCGTCCACTCCGACGGCGGCTCCTACAAGCCGCTCAACTGGATGTCGCCGCCGTGCACCGTGCGCGAGGGCACGACCGAGGACGGCCAGGTCGAGTGGACCGTCACCTCGAGAAGCACCTCCAAGGGACCCGAGGACACCCTGCGGATCCTCATCGAGGAGATCCACCACGACTCCCGCCACGACCTCGGCATCGACCCCGGGCTGCAGAAGGACGGCGTCGAGAAGCATCTCCAGGAGCTGCTCGCCGAGCACCCAGCGACCCTCGCCGACGGTCTGACGCTCGTCCGCCGCGAGTACCCCACCGCCATCGGGCCGGTCGACCTGATGTGCCGCGACGCCGACGGGCGGTCGGTGGCCGTCGAGATCAAGCGCCGCGGCGAGATCGACGGCGTCGAGCAGCTGACCCGCTATCTCGAGCTGCTCAACCGCGACCCGCTGCTGGCGCCGGTCCGCGGCATCTTCGCCGCCCAGGAGATCAAGCCGCAGGCCCGCGTCCTGGCCACCGACCGAGGCATCGCCTGCGCCCTGGTCGACTATGACGCGTTGCGCGGCATGGACGACTCCGAGCACCGGCTGTTCTGACGGGGCCCACCGTGCGCATCTTCCACATCGCCACGGCGGCGGACTGGGCCGCCGTCAAGCGGACCGGCAGCTATGAGGTCTCGACGCTGGGCCGCACCCTCGCCGAGGAGGGCTTCATCCACGCCTCTCGTCGCGAGCAGGTCGCGAGCACGTTCGCCAGGTTCTATGCCGAGGTCCACGAGCCGCTCGTCCTGCTGACCATCGAGACCGACCGGCTGACCGCCCCCTGGCGGGAAGACGAGGTCGACGGAGCCACCTTCCCCCACATCTATGGCCCGCTCAACCGCGCCGCGGTGGTCGGCGTACAACCTCTCAACGCCGACGGGGGGACCGAGCCGCTCACCATCCTGTTCGTCCGCGAGATGGTGCTGCGCATCGTCCTCGCCGTCGTCGGCATGCTGCTCGTGGCCGCCGGGGTCACCGCAGGGAAGAGTCTCCACGCAGGCTGGGGCGCCCTCGCCGGAGCGGGTGTGGGGGTCGCCGCCGCAGCGCTGCTCTTCGCCGTCGTGCTGCGCCGCCGCGGCTAGGCTCAGCCCAGCCCGTGGGCGGACCTGATCACGTCGACGATGCCGCCCATGATCTCGGTGAGACCGAAGTCCTTGGGGGTATAGACGGCCGCGACACCCTGCCCGATGAGGGCCCGGGCATCGGAGTCGGGGATGATCCCGCCGACGACCACGGGCACGTCGGTGAGCCCGGCGTCCCGCAGCCCTCGGAGCACCGCCGGCACCAGCTCCATGTGCGAGCCGGACAGGATCGACAGGCCCACGCAGTGCACGTCCTCGGCCACGGCGGCCGCCACGATCTGCTCCGGGGTCAGCCGGATGCCCTGATAGATCACCTCGAAGCCCGCGTCGCGAGCGCGCACCGCGACCTGCTCGGCGCCGTTGGAGTGGCCGTCCAGGCCGGGCTTGCCGACGAGCAGCCGCAGTCGGGTGCCGAGCTCGGCGCCCGTGTCACGCACCCGGTCGCGAACGGCGGTCAGCTCGGCGCCGGCCTCGGCCACGCCGACGGCGCCGGAGACCCCGGTGGGGGCCCGGAACTCCCCGAACACCTCGCGCAGCGCGCCCGCCCACTCACCCGTCGTGGCGCCGGCCCGGGCGCACGTGAGCGTGGCCGCCATCAGGTTGGCCTCGGTCTTGGCGTCGGCGGCCAGCCGGGCCAGCGCCTCGGCCACCGCAGCCTCGTCCCGCTGGGCCTTCCAGGCCCGGACCGACTCCAGGGCGGCCTGCTCGGCCGCCGGATCGGCGGTCTGGATCGCCGCGTCGAGGTCTGCGGTCAGCGGCGACGGCTCCGTCGTGGTGAAGATGTTGACGCCCACGACCTTCTCGTCACCGGCCTCGATGCGGGCGCGGCGGGCGGCATGCGCCGAGACCAGCTCCTGTTTCATGTAGCCCGCGTCGACGGCCGCGATCGCGCCGCCCATCGCCTGCACCCGGTCGATCTCGGCACGCGCGCCCTCGACGAGCTCGGCGACCTTGGTCTCGATGACGGTCGAGCCGTCGAAGATGTCGGCGTACTCGAGCAGGTCGGACTCATAGGCCAGCACCTGCTGGAGCCGCAGCGACCACTGCTGGTCCCACGGCCGCGGCAGGCCGAGGGCCTCGTTCCACGCCGGCAGCTGGACGGCCCGAGCACGCGCGTTCTTGGACAGCGTGACGCCGAGCATCTCGAGCACGATGCGCTGGACGTTGTTCTCGGGCTGGGCCTCGGTGAGGCCCAGGGAGTTGACCTGGACGCCGTAGC
>JAGQUE010000161.1 GCA_020438665.1 Nocardioidaceae bacterium
CAGTTTCACCGGCGCGCCGGTGAAACTGGCATGCCCTCACGCCCTCGCCGGTGCCCAGCGGAAGCCGACCTTGACGATCCCGTGGTCGCCGGTGCCCTTGAGGCGGTGGGTAGCGGAGTCCTCGTCGTTGAGGTGGTCGTTGGTGACGGTGAGCCCGTCGAAGAGCCACAGCCGCCGATAGCTGTGGTCATAGAACTGCTCGCTGACCAGGATGTGGTCGAGCGACTCGCGCAGGTCCTCGTGGACGTGGGTGTAGTAGACGTCGCGGGTGTCGCGATACTCCTGCAGCGTCTGGCCGGTGTAGAGCGCGATGTCGCCGCCGCCCCTGGAGTCGCCGACGAGATAGCGCGGCTGCTCGGTCAGGATGTTGATGGTGTTGCTGTGCTGGCCGTCGTTGAGGTCGCCGAGCACGATCACCGGCGTGACGGTCCCCTTCATGGCCTCGGTCAGAACGACGCGAAGCGCGGTCGCCTCCGCCGTACGCCGGATCGTGGCGAGCGCGGCCCCGATGGCGGTGCGGTGGTTGCCGTGGACGTCGCGGTCATACCAGGGCTCGGCCGAGATCTCGGCCGGCAGCTTGGACTTGAGGTGGGCGACGAACACCCGGGTGAGCGGCGGCGCATCGCGCAAGGCCACGTCGAAGGCCAGCACCGGGCGGGAGAACCCGCCGATCCTGACGTCGATGTCGGGCGCCTGCGGGTCACCCGTCGTGTTCTCCAGGCGGACGGCGTCGGGGAAGTCGCTGATCCACTCCGGATCGCCCCGCAACAGCCCCTTGCGCACGATCGCGCCACACACGATCCGCCCTCCGGTCGCCGGGGCCGCCAGCAGGTCGTAGTCGTCGTCGAGGTTGGCCTCGTCGAGCGTGGCGCTCATCGCGTCGGCGTGCCACAGCTCCTGGAACCCGACGATGTCGGGTCGTAGGTCGCGCAACCGGTCAGCGGTCCACACGACCTTGCGGCGGAACTCCGTGTCCGAGTAGGGCCGCTGCCCGGGGTTCATCGAGGCCCCGGGGACCTGGAAGTTGTAGAGGTTGAAGGTCGCCACGCTGAAGCGGTCGAGGTCCATGCCCGTCCTCCTTGGCCGGTGAGCACCCAGCACGCGGGTGCGTGCTCATGATGCTCCACCGGGGAGGAGCGGGAGCCGCCGAGCCGGATACCCCCGTGACCGTCGACGAGGGACCGGGCGTGGGGTCAGGCGGCCCCCGCAGGCACGGTCGCCAGCGCGTGGCGGTGGACGACACCGAGGAGCCACATCGCCGGATCGCCCGCGGGAAGGCGACCCGCGACGGCTCGGTGCCAGATCTCGACGTAGGCGTCGTGGGTGGCGCGCTGGGCGGCCTCCTCGTCGGCGGCGACGCAGCGGGCCACGGTGACGGCGGCGGGCGCGGTGCGGTCGAACAGCGACGCGAAGGCTGCCTGGTTGCCGCGCGCACATGCGTCCAGCAGGGCACGGAGCAACTGCTCACCGGCGACCTCGGTCTCATTGATCGATGGTGCCCTCATGCGGTGCTCCCTCCCGGACCGCGGCGTCCGTTGCTCGGCTCGTCGTCATTGTTCAACACGAACCTAAACACGTTGTTGAGGTATAGTTCTAGCATGCCCACCCCAACGGCACCAGCACGCGAGCGCACGCCCCTCGATCTCGACGGTGTCCTCACCATCGGCCAGCTGGCCGCCCGCACCGGCCTGACCCCCGAGGTCCTCCGCATGTGGGAGACCCGTCACGGGTTCCCGGTGCCGGTGCGGCTGCCGAGCGGGCACCGTCGCTACACCGACGCGGACGTCGACGATGTGCTGCGGGTGCTCCGGCTGCGCGAGGGCGGCGTCCACCTCGACCAGGCGATCCGTCGGGTGCGCAGCTCCGACGAGGCCGCCGAGGCCTCGGTCTATGCCGTCCTGCGCCACCGCTACGCCGACCTGCCGTCCTACACGCTGACCAAGCAGACGCTCCTGGCGCTGTCATGGGCCATCGAGGACGAGAGCCTCGCCCAGGCCCGCCGTCCGCTGCTCATCGGCGCCTTCCAGTCGGGACGCTACTTCTCGCCCTCCCAGAAGCGCTGGCGCGAGCTGTCGCGTTCGGCACGGTCGGCCTATGTGCTGGCCGAGCTCGACGATCCCGACGACTCCGCTACTCCGCGCCGGGTCGGCCTCCCCGCGGACGCACCGCTCCTGCGAGAGTGGATCGTGCTGGTCGACGACCCTGGGCTCACCGCCGCCCTCGTGGCGTGGGAGATCCCGGGCCAGGACGATCTCGCCGACCGCGATCGGCTGTTCGAGGCGGTGTGGTCGCTCGAGCCCGAGGTCGTCCGCACCGCCAGCCTCGCAGCGCTGGCCATCGCGGCCGATGCCGGCTCCCTCGCCGCGATCCCCGAGCGCTCCAGGCTGGCCAGCGAGCCCCTCCCGGCCCCGACGAGCCAACGGATCGCGACCGAGCTGTTCAACCGGATGGTCGCCTATGCCGACGGCACGATCCTGATGGCCCGACGGGGCCGCTGACGGCACCGCCCCGTCGTCGTACGGCGGCCGGCGCCGCTCAACGCTGGACGGCGCCGTGACGGTCGGCCGCGACGGCGACAGCGGCGTCCCGCGCGGCCGAGGTCTCCTCGACGGTGAGGGTGCGGTCGGCGGCCCGGAACCGCAGGCGGAACGCCAACGACTTCCTGCCCTCGCCCACCTGATCGCCGACATAGACGTCGAACAGCCGGATGGACTCGAGCAGGTCGCCGGCGCCCTCGCGGAGCGACGCCTCGACCTCGGCGGCCGTCACGGACTCGTCGACCACCAGCGCGACGTCCTCACGTGCGACGGGATACGTCGAGAAGTCCGGGGCCGGCACGACGTCGCGGGCGCGATCGATCAGGAAGTCGAGGTCGATCTCGACTGCGGCGCTCCTCGGCGGCAGGCCGAAGGCGACACAGACACGCGGATGGAGCTCGCCGGCGTGGCCGAACTCGGCCCCCTCGAGCGTGAAGCGGGCACACCGACCGGGGTGCCACGGCATCCGGTCGGCCGCCTCGACGGTCACGTCGACGTCGAGCTCCTCCGCGAGCCGGCGGACCAGCGCGATGGCGTCGGACCAGCCGGCCTGACGGCCTGCACCCCACCAGCCGGAGCGCTCGCGCTCGCCGCTGAGCACCGCGGCCAGGAACTGCGGCTGCTCGGGAACGGCGTCGAGCAGCTTGGCCAGCTCGTCGTCGGAGGGACGCCAGTCGACGCCATAGATCGGGGCCGGGCCGCGGTCCACGGGGAAAGCGACGGTGCCGATCTCGAACAGGGCCACGCTCTGGGCGCCCCGGCCGAGGTTGCGCGCCGCCGCCTTGAACAGCCCGGGTAGCAGCGTGGTCGTATAGGCCGGCTCCTCCAGCGACAACGGGTTGGCCAGCCGGACGGTGCGGCGCAGCACGTCGTCGGCCGGCAGACCCAGCGCGTCGAAGGCGGCCTCCCCGACGAACGGGAAGTTGATGACCTCGACGAGCCCCGCCCCGGCCAGCGTCCGGCCGACGCGGCGACGCAGTCGCTGTCCGCGGGTGAGGCCACGGCCGGCCGGCGCCGGCGGCAGCACCGACGGCACGTTGGCATAGCCGACGATCCGGGCGACCTCCTCCACCAGGTCGAACGGGTCGGACAGGTCGTGGCGCCAGGCGGGCACCGTCACGGTGAGCCGGTCGCCGGACACCTCGACGCCGCACCCGACGGCACGCAGGTCGGCGACCGTGGTCTCGGCAGTGATCTCCATGCCGGTGATGCGGGCGGGCAGGCCCGCGTCGATGGTGATCGTCCGCGGCTCGGGGGCCTGGCCGACCTTGGTGACCCCGGGCGCGATGGTGCCGCCGCCATAGGTCGTGAGGAGCTCGGCCACCCGGTCGGCCGCCGCCTCCGGGATGGTCGGGTCGACGCCGCGCTCGAACCGTTTGGACGCCTCGGACGGCAGTTTGTGGCGCCGCTGGGTGCGGAAGATCGACACCGGGTCGAAGTTGGCGGCCTCGATCACCACGTGGGTGGTCGACGCCGACAGCTCGGTGGTCTGGCCGCCCATCACGCCGGCCAGTCCGATCGGGCCGGAGTCGTCGGCGATCAACAGGTCCTCGACCGACAGGGTGCGGTCGACGTCGTCGAGGGTCGTGAGCCGCTCCCCCGGCGTCGCGCGGCGAACCCGGATCGGCCCCTGCAGCCGGTCGCCGTCATAGCCGTGGATCGGTTGGCCCAGCTCGAGCATCACATAGTTGGTGACGTCGACGGCCAGCGAGATGGGCCGCATCCCGGCCAGCTGGATCCGGCGCGCCATCCACGACGGGGTCGACGCGGCCGGGTCGAAGCCCGTGACGGTGCGGGTGACGAAGACCGGGCAGCCCACCGGGTCGTCGACCACGACGGGGTAGCCGTCGCCGTTGGGTGGTGGGGTCTCCCGCAGCGCCGGGTCCCGGAAGGGGACGCCGTCGCCGTGGACGGCGTACTCCAGCGCGGCCTCGCGGGCGACGCCGCGCAGCGAGAGCGCATAGGCCCGGTCGGGGTTGATCTCGAACTCGATGACCTCGTCGCGCAGGTGGAGCGGGCCGATGGCGTCGTCGCCCGGCTCGCCGAAGCCCTCGGGCAGCACGATGATGCCGTCGTGGTCGTCGCCGAGCCCGAGCTCGCGGGCCGAGCAGATCATGCCGCTCGACACGTGGCCATAGGTCTTGCGGGCCGAGATCGCGAAGTTCCCGGGGAGCACCCCACCCGGCAAGATGACCACGACGAGGTCGCCGACGGCGAAGTTGTGGGCGCCACAGACGATGCCCTGCGGCTCGCCGGTGCCGTTCGCGGCGCCGACGTCGACCTGGCACCAGCGGATGGTCTTGCCGTTGGACTGCGGCTCGTCGGTGAGCTCGAGCACGCGGCCGACGACCAGCGGACCGGTGACGTCGTGGCCGGGGCGCTCCAGTGCCTCGAGCTTGAGGCCGAGCGCGGTCAGCCGATGGGCGAGGTCCTCCGCGGTGACGTCGTCGGCCAGGTCGACGTAGTCACGGATCCAGGACAGCGGGGCGCGCATCAGATCTCACTTCCGAACGCCGAGGAGAAGCGGACGTCTCCCTCGAAGAAGGCCCGCAGGTCGGTGACCCCGTGCCGGAACATCAGGGTGCGGTCGATGCCCATGCCGAAGGCGAAGCCGGTGTAGCGCTCGGTGTCGACGCCACAAGCGGTCAGCACGCGCGGGTTGACCACGCCGCAGCCGCCCCACTCGACCCAGCCCTCGCCCTTGCAGGTGCGGCAGGACTCGACCTCACCGGGGAGGCCACGACACACGAAGCAGCGCAGGTCGACCTCGGCCGAGGGCTCGGTGAACGGGAAGTAGGACGGCCGGAACCGGGTGTCGATCCCCTCGCCGAACATGGCGGCGGCGAAGTGGTCGAGCGATCCCTTGAGGTGGGCCATGGTGATGCCCTCGTCGACGACGAGGCCCTCGACCTGGTGGAACATCGGCGAGTGGGTGGCGTCGTACTCGTCGGTGCGGAAGACGCGGCCGGGACAGACGACATAGATGGGGGGCGTGCGGGTCAGCATGGTGCGCGCCTGCACCGGCGAGGTGTGGGTGCGCAGCACGACGTGGTTGTCGGCCGGCTCGGTCCAGAACGTGTCCTGCATCGTGCGGGCAGGGTGGTCGGGCCCGAGGTTGAGGGCGTCGAAGTTGAGCCACTCGGCCTCGACGACGGGACCCTCGGCGACCTCCCACCCCATCGCGACGAACACGTCGGCGATCAGCTCCGACCCCATCGTGATCGGGTGGCGCGCCCCACGCGGCGCTCGGTCGACGGGCAGGGTCACATCGACGGTCTCCTCGACCAGCATCCGCTCCTCGTGCTCGGCCTCGAGCACCCGGGTGCGGGCGGCCAGGGCCTGGTTGACGGCACCGCGCGCCTGGCCCACCCGCTGCCCAGCGTCCTTGCGGGCGGCCGGCGGCAACGCGCCGATCTCGCGGTTGGCCAGCGCGAGCGGCGATCGGTCGCCGGCGTGCTCGAGACGGACCTGCTTGAGCTGGTCGAGGTCGTCGGCCCCGGCGATGGCGGCGAGCGCCGCGTCGCGCATGGCCTCGACCTCGGCCGCACCGAGGGGCGCGACCTCGACCGGGTCGTAGTCGGAGTTCGGACCGGACATGGTTGCCTAACTGACGAGCGAGGGTGGGGACGCCGACGGCGCGGGCCAAGTCTAGGAACTCGGGCACCCGTGCCGCGAACCGGTAAACCCACGGGCGCGCCGGGACGCTCAGTCGTCCTGCGCGATCATCCGCGCGACGCACGCGTCCCCGGCTTCGGGCAGCTCGCGTCCGCCGAGCGCGTGCTCGGCCCGGGCACGGCCGAGGTTCCACGACAGCCAGTCCTGCTCTCGCGTGAGCCAGCGGGCCGGCATCGCACAACCGCGCTCCCCCTCAGGCAGCCGCATCACGGCCGGTACGGCGTCCGCCGAGAGGCTGCTGAGATAGGCGGAGTCGATCTTGCCGGTCGCGACATAGCGATCGATGTTGTGCCCGGCGATCCAGCCGTCGGGGTTGATCAGGCCGAGCCCGGCAAGCGCGGCCGCGCCGGTGAGCAGCGCGAACCGCGCCAGCCAGGCGGCCCGCAGCCCGAGCCCGGCGACGACGACGGCGACCACCACGACGCCGAGCCAGCCCTCGAACACCGAGACGAGCAGGCGCAGTCGGGTGAACCCATAGGCGTCGTCATAGACGTTCATCCGGTGCAGGGCGGACGCGACGACGGCGAGCGTCATGACCAGCAACGGCCCCAGGACCGCCCTCATCCAGAGCCGGTCGGTCGCGGTCTCGACGGACGCCTTGCGCGCGGCCGCCCAGACGACCAGCAGGGTCAGCATCGTCGCCACGACCAGCTGCCAGAACCCGCGATGGGCGTAGTGGGAGTAGGTCAGCCCGGTGGTGCGCTGGACATAGTCGTCGCCGCCCGACAGCTCGGCGAGCTGTGCCACGAGGAAGACCACGAAGACGGCGTTGACCAGCAGGACGGGGGTGACCCACTCGAAGCGCTCGCGCACCGGCCGCGACCGCCTCGGGATCTCGTCGATCGCGGGCGGGTTGAGCGCGAGGTAGGCCGCGGCCAGCACGACGCCGCCGACGAACACGGACATGAACACGCGGGCGACGAGCGTGTCGACCGTCCAGTCCGGCAGGATCACGTCGACCCAGTGCTGGAAGAGCACGTCGGCCGAGGCGAAGAGCAGCGAGAAGACGAGGACGCCCGCCAGCGACCAGACCACGGTGCGCAGGACGGCCGACGTCCGGCCGCCCCTCGTGACCACCGCGGCGGTGCGGCCGAGCCACGGCAGTCCACGCAGCCCGGCAAGCGGCCAGGCCAGCCCGGACAGCACGAAGCCGAGGACGGTCCGTCCCCGGTTGACGGCGATCGTGAGGAGCCCGGCGCCGGCGAGCAGGTCGAGGGTCACGATCCAGGTGGCGTCGCGCACCACCACCATCGCCGCGAGCACGGCGCACAGGGCGGCGCTGGCGAGCGTGAACGGGTCGAACCGGTGGCGGGCGGCGTAGAGGACGGTGAGACCCGCGGCGGCCAGCACGACCAGGGTTCCCGAGCCGAGGCTGCGGTCGGGGATGACGATGCCGGCCAGCACCCCGGTGAGGGCGGCCGCCACCAGGATGTCGACGCGGGGTCGCCCGTCGCGCTCGGGCCAGAACGGCCCGAAGACCGCGTCGAAGCCGGCCGACGGCGGCGCCAGCGGGGGCGGGGCCGCCGACGGGGCCGTGGCAGGGGTCGGTGTCGGGCTCGGCGTGGTGGCCGGCATGGGTTCCTCCAGACGGGTGGGTGCCGCTACGGTGGCGGCGCTCGGGATCGCGGTGGCCGACGGCAGCTCGACCCGCAGCAACGCGCCGGCCCTCCCGGCCGGTGGCGGGTCGAACCTGATGGTGCCGCCGTGCAGCTCGGCCACCCACCGCGCGATCGCCAGCCCGAGCCCAGTCCCGCCGCCCTCGTGTCCGGCCAGGGTGCCGAACCGCTCGAAGACGCGCTCGCGCTGCTCGGCCGGGATCCCCGGCCCCTGGTCGGCGACCTCGAGCCGCCAGCCGCCGCCGGGCGTGGCCGCGGCATCGACGGTGACGACGCCGTCGGCCGGGCTGTGGCGGCCGGCGTTGTCGAGGACGTTGACGACCAGCTGGCGCAGCCGGGCCGGGTCCGCCCGGACGGTCAGGTCCTCCGGCACCACGCGGACCTCGAAGCTGACGGGGCGGGTCGGCAGCGTCAGATCCGCTGCGGCCTGGGCAAGGAGCTGGCCGAGGGCGACGTCGCCGAGGTCCAGGGCCTTGGCACCCGAGTGGACGCGACTGAGGTCGAGCAGGTCGGTGACCAGCGTCCCCAGCGCCCGGACCTGGCGGAGCAGGTCTGCGAAGGCATCCGGGGTGTTGGGCTCGATGCCGTCGGCGAGGTTCTCCAGTCGCAGGCTGACGGCGGTGAGCGGCGTACGGAGCTCGTGGGACACCGTCGCGACGAGGTCGCGGCGCTCGCGGTCGACGGTCGCGAGATCGCGCGCCATGGTGTTGAAGGCGTCGGCCAGCAGACCGACCTCGTCGCGGGACGGAGCGGAGACACGGACGTCGTAGTCCCCGCGCGCCATCCGCCGAGCCGCGTCGGTCATCTCGCGCAACGGCGCCGTCATGCCGACAGCGAGGAGCTGGGTGACCGCCAGCGCCAGCGCGATCGTGACGGGGATCGCCAGCCACGGCGCGACACCCCCGGCAGCACCCACGGTCCCGATGACAGCCGCCACCGCCACGCTGGCGGCCACCAGGACGCCCAGCTTGACCTTGAGCGAGGCCGCGAAGGCCAGCGGCGGCCGCGGCCCACTCATCGGGGGTCCACCGCATAGCCGACGCCGTGAACCGTGCGCAGCAGGTCGGAACCGAGCTTGGCGCGCAGCGCCTTGACGTGGCTGTCGACAGTCCGGGTGCCAGAGGCGTCGGGCCAGTCCCAGACGTCTGCGAGCAGCTCCTCGCGGGTCATCACCCGGCCCGCGTCGGCCACCAGGCAGGCGAGCAGGTCGAACTCGGTCGGGGTCAGGTGGACCTCACCGCCCGCCAGCGTCACGCGCCGGGTCCCGGTGTCGACGACGAGGTCGCCGACGGCCAGCAGCGCCGGCTGGCGGCGGGCGATCTCGACCGCCCGGTCGATGCGTCGCAGCAGGGCGGAGACACGGGCCACCAGCTCGCGCATCCCGAACGGCTTGGTGAGGTAGTCGTCGGCACCGACCGCCAGCCCGGCGAGGACGTCCGCCTCGTCGTCGCGCGCCGTGAGCATCAGCACGGGGATGGGGAACTGGCGTTGGATGCGCCGACAGACCTCGATCCCGTCGAAGCCGGGCAACATGACGTCGAGGACGACCAGGTCAGGCCGACGTACGGCGCACGCGGCGACCGCGGCGGGGCCGTCCCAGGCCTGCTCCACGTGGTAGCCCTCGGCGACGAGGCGTCGGGCGACGCTGTCGTTGATGACAGGCTCGTCCTCGACCACGAGGATGCTCCGCCGGGTGCTGTCCACGACCATGCTCCTCACCCTAGGGAGCGAGCCGCGCTGACGTGCGGAGGACCTGTGGAGGTTGTGTGGAGGTTCGGGTCGGGCCCGCGGGCGCGTCGGGGCCCGACCCGTCGGCCGTCAGGTCATTGCGACCAGGTCAGGGCCGTCACGGCAGGAAGTAGTTGGGGTTGGGCATCTTGAAGGAGCGGTCGGCGTGGCCACCCTTCAGGTCGCTGTACTGGTCCCCGAAGTTGGCGACGATGTGATAGCCCTGCGACTCCAGGTGGGCCCGGGTCGCCGCCTTGTAGTGGATGGTGGTGCACTTGCCGCCCGGGTCCCCCGCGCAGGCCGCCGTGAGGTAGTCCGGGTAGTCGGCCACGTCGGGCTTGGTGAACAGGCCGTCCTCGCCGTTGGGCAGCGTCGTGGGGGCCGGATAGCCGGCGTCCACGCCCACGCCGTCCTTCGTCAGGTTGCCGAGCGTGGCCGCCTCCTGGGAGCCGGGGCGCCCGGTGATGAAGAAGATCGCATAGCCGTGGCGCTTGGCCTTCCAGGCCAGCCGCGGCATCCCGAAGACGGCCGGGAACCGCTGACCGGTGACGAACTCGGCGTTCGTCGTCGGGTTGTAGGCCCAGTTGCTCGCGATCTCGTAGTTCCAGGTGAGCAGGGTCGTGTCGTCGACGTCCATCACGATCGCCTTGTGCTCGGCCGGCTTGAGCTCGTCGCGCGCCGCGAGGTAGTGCTCACCCCGTCGCGCCACCGAGCGCGCTTCCTTGGCGTAGTTGCCGCTCGCCGGGGCTACTCCCGTGCCCAACGGGTCGCCGTAGTAGTTGCGGATCTGCTGGCGAAGCACGTCGATGTTGGTGACCTGGTCGGCATGCCGCGGCGTGAACGTCGAGATCGCGGGTTGCTGCTGGTCCACGGCGGCGCCGGCGCCATAGGCGACGCCGCCTCCGACGAGGCCGGCGACCAGTGCTGCGGCGACGAGGCTCAGCCTCGTCGAGGGCCGAGCGGAACGGGAAGTGAGCACGTCTCCTCCTGGGTGGTGTGATGTCCACCACCCAGGTCCCCACTCGGGCCGGAGCCTATTCCTCGTCGTCGGCGATCGGCCAGATCACCCGCACGCGCGCCCCGCCCCCGGGCGCGTCGTCGACCTCGACGCGGCCGCCGTGGGCCCGGGTGAGGCCGTTCACGATGTACATGCCCAACCCAGACCCACCCGTGACGCCGCCGGTCCAGAACTTGGTGAACACCCGGCGCCGGATCTCGGGCGCGATGCCGTCGCCCTCGTCGTCCACGGTCAGCACGACGGCCTCGCGGTCGTCGAGGCCCTCGCCCGCTGCCTCGTGGGTGAGTGACACCGTGATGGTGCCCTCCCCATGGCGGACGGCGTTCTCGACCAGGTTGGTGACGACTTGGGTGAACTTGTCGGGGTCCGCCGCGATCTCGGGTAGGGACTCGGCGACCGTGTGGACGACCTTGCGCGCCGTCCCCGCCTGCACCGAGTCCACCACGCGGCCGACCAGGAGGGCGGCGTCGACGGGCCGCGCATAGATGGACAGCCGTCCGGTGTCGATCCGCGCGACGTCCAGCAGTTCCGCGATGAGCCTGCTGAGCCGGTCTGCGTCGACGTTGACCGTCGTGAGCATCAGCTTCTTCTGCTCGTCGTTGAGCTTGTCCCAGCGGTTGAGCATGGCCTGGACGAAGCCCTTGACTCCGGTCAACGGCGACCGGAGCTCGTGGGCCACCGTGGCCACCAGGTCGGAGCGCTCGCGGTCGAGGCGCGCCCGGCCACGGCCGCCGCGCAGGCCGAGGCCGACGCCGAGCAGCTCGCCGAGCGGCTCCCGGCGCACCAGGCGCGCGGTGACCAGGACCTCCGTCCCGTCCGACAGCTGCCAGCTCTGCTCGGGGATGCCCGTGCGGATGTTGATCGACTCGAACGGCCGGTTGTAGTCGAGCCAGCTGCGGCCCTGGCTGTCCTGGAGCAGGAGCACCTCGTCGAGCGGCCGGCCGATGGCCTCGGCGACGGTGATGTGCAGCATCCGGGCGGCCGTGTCGTTGATGACGGTGACGGTCCCGGAGACGTCGGCACCGAGGGTGCCGTCCGGGTAGGCGTTCGCGAAGAACTGCAGGCTGCTCGGTTGGGGCTCCGCCACGTGAGGCACTCTAGACGACCCGGTGGAGCGGGGTCGGTTGTCGCAGCCGGTGGGTCTAGGAGCCCCGCTGGGCCCGGGCGCTGGCATAGAGGCACACCGCCGCGGCCGTGGAGAGGTTGAGGCTCTCGGCGCCACCGAAGATCGGCACGCGGACGCGGTGGTCGGCCATCGCGGCCGTGTCGGCCGGCAGGCCCCAGGCCTCGTTGCCGAAGAGCCACGCGGTCCTGCCGCCGAGCAGCCCGTCGGCGTCGAAGAGGTCCACCTCTCCCCCACCATCGGCCGCGAGCACCGTGACACCGCCGGCCTGGAGTGCGGTGACCGCCCCGGCCACATCGTCGGCCACCACGACGGGCAGGTGGAAGAGGCTCCCGACCGTGGCGCGCACGGTCTTGGGGTTGAGCGGGTCGACGCTGTGTCCGGCCAGGACCACGGCATCGGCGCCCGCGGCGTCGGCAGTGCGGATGACGGTGCCGGCGTTGCCGGGGTCGCGTACGTCGGCGCACACGACGACCAGCCGCGTGCCGGGAGTGACGGCGCTCTCCAGCGGGGCGAGCACGCTGGCGGCGCGGCAGACGGCGACCACACCCGTGGGAGTCACGGTGTCGGCGAGCGAGGCGACGCCCCGGTCGTCGGAGAGCTGCCACGCGACCGGTGAACCGTCTCGGAGATCGGCGTAACGCTCGGCGGCCTCGGGGGTCGCATAGACCTCCACGACGGCGTCCGGCACGGCGTAGGCCTCGGCGACGAGCTGGGGTCCCTCGACGAGGAAGAGCCCGAGCTCGCGCCGGACACGACGATCGGCGAGCCGGCGCGCGGCCTTGATGCGACCGCTACGCGCAGTCAGCAGCTCGGTCACGCCGGCCCGCCGATCGGAAGAGTGTCGAGGATCAGGACGCCGCGGGGGCGTTGACATCCTCGGGGAGCGCCGCGCGGGCGGTCTCGACCAGGGCCGCGAAGGCGGCCTCGTCGTTGACGGCCAGCTCGGCCAGGATCTTGCGGTCGACCTCGACGCCGGCCAGGTTGAGCCCCTGGATGAACCGGTTGTAGGTCATCCCGTGGGCGCGGGCCGCCGCGTTGATCCGCTGGATCCACAGGCGACGGAAGTTGCCCTTGTTCTTGCGGCGGTCGTTGTAGGCGTAGAC